>JANWZO010000010.1 GCA_025054615.1 Kiritimatiellia bacterium | reverse complement strand
TACGGACGACGTTGAGCGTGAAGGTGAGCATGGTGAGGGGGCGCAATGGAGGGCGCCGTTCCACCGGCGCCGTTCCGGATCGTATTTTGGGACGCCGTGGAAGGCGTCCCTCCAACGGTCGGTGCGGAACCCGACCCTCCATTTGCGGCCCCCCCTCAGTGGAGGGCCCGGTTCCACCCGGGCCGCAGATTTGGGTCGGTGTGGAACCCGACCCTCCAGATATCGCGCCTTGGAGGGCGCCGTTCCGGATTATATTTTCGGACGCCGAGGGAGGCGTCCCTTCAAGTGAGTAGATGACGGGCGTCGGGGCGAAGGGGTGCTCACGCAATACGGACGGCGTTGGGTGCGAAGGTGAGCATGGTGAACTCAGCGCAGGCCATGGGGCGAGGTGTGCGGAGATAATGCTTGCGGCGGCGCGGATGGGCGGGCGGGCTACGGCCTCGGCATCGACTTCGACCGCCCGCCCATCCGGAAGGGGGACATTTCTAACGAGTCAAAACGGGGGACATCTTACGGAATTTTGACATCAGCAAACGGAAAATCGCTTTAGTCGAGTTCCCGCTCGGCGAGCTCGTCCTCGTCCAACCCGAGATAGTGGCCAAGTTCATGCAGAATCGTCGTCCGCACTTCTCGGCGGAAGAGGGCGGGGTCGTGGTTGGCAAACTCCCATATGTTTTCGAGAAAGAGAATGATCTGGGCGGGAAGGTTGTGAGCGCCCGCATATGCTTCGGGATAGGGCTCGCCGACGAAAAGCCCCATCGTATCGGGGGCCACGCCGTCTTGCAGAAGGTCAGGGCCGGGGACTGGCTCGTAGAGGACGGGCACGCGGCGGGCGGCAGCGCGGACGGCGGGGGGAAGGGCCCTGATGACTTTCTCAACCTCCTTCTCCGCGGCAACAACCAGTCGTTCAAATTGATGGCGCCTGGCCCCGGATGACATATCCTCAATTATATGGAGGGATGCGGAGAAATCATGAGAATCGTGTAAAGACGAGCTTCGGGCTTTCCTCGCCGCGCGGGCGGGGATATAAATGATTGAGAGGTGAATCTTCCATGGCGAACCCCGTGCTGGAAATCGAGACCTCGCTGGAGGGCAATGCGGTTGTGGCGAAGATTCGAGGTCCGGTTGATTCGGCAACGATCGACTTCTTCAAGGAAAAACTGGACCCCGTGTGTATGGTCCCCGGAGCTCGTGTCCTCCTGGACTGCTCGGAGTTGACTTACCTCAACAGCCGGGCCATCGGCCTTCTAATGAAATATCACCGTAATCTCATGATTACTCGGGGCCGATTTGTCCTTTGCTCGCTAAATGAAAAGCTCGTGAGGACCTTCGATTTGCTCCAGATCGGAAAAGCCCTCGCCACATACAAGTCGCGCGAGGAGGCGCTCGCCGCGATCCGATAGGGGAGCGCGATGCGCCCTCGATTTAAGTTCGCGCACAAAATCCTGCTGCTAGCGATTACGTTGATCGTGTTGACGGCGTTCAGCCTGACGGCCGTCAGTGTGGTTCAATTTCGCGCCCGCCTGTACGATCGGGAGTTCAGCAGCGCCTTCACGGTTTTCCTCGCCGGCGCGAACTATCTCACGGCCCATTACAAGGCAAATCGTGGGCGATTCGTACGCAGCAGCCTCGACTTTGTGTTCCAGAATAAATTCATGCGGGTTGACGCCGCGCCGGAGCAGCCCATCCGTCACCTGCCCCTGGAAGTGCGCGTCTACGACGAGTCTGGAGGTCTGGTGTACGCTTATTCCGCCAAAGGGGCTCCCATCCGCGAGGACCAACTGGACGCGGCCTTCCGCTCCGATGAATTCATCACACGGTTTTTGCCGGAAGCCGACGAGATTCGGGTATCGGGGCCGATTTCGCGAGACGGCTCTGTCCCCGGGTATGTCTCAATGTCGTTTCCGAGCACGATCGAAAGAGAAATCCACGCTTTCTACGCTCAATCCTTGGGCGTGATGAGCGCGGTGGTCGCTGCGGCGGCCTTGTTGAGCCTGCTTTTTGCCCGGCGCGTGCTCGGCCCGGTCCAGGTCCTGATTCGCGCCGCCCGTCGCGTGCAGGAGGGGGACCTCGACCAACGGGTGGCCGTCCGAAGTTCGGATGAAATCGGCCTCCTTGGGGAGACGTTCAACCAAATGCTCTCATCACTGGTTCAAAGGATATCCCTCATGCAGCGTATGCAGCAGTGGACGATGCGGCTGAGTAAGCAATTTGATCCTGGTGTGCTGTTTGAGACACTGACCGAAATGTTTCATACCATGACGGGGGCTTCGACCGTTGAGCTGTATATCTCCGATCCACCCGGGTCTGCGCCGATTCGGGTCACCGCCCGCGGCTCGATGGCGGCCGCCTTGGATAGGGAAGAACTGAGCCGGCGCGCTGCGGAGGGTGCGACCACGTTGTACCGGTCGCCTGATGGATCAACGGGCGCGGTGTCAGTAACTCCTCCGGTGGAAATCGCGGTTCCACTCTCTGTCGGGGAAAAAAAGCTGGGCGCCATCTACCTTGGGCCGCGTGAGGATCAAGCTCCCTACGCGGACGACATGCTGACCACCGTGGCGACTCTCGCCCAGCATGCCGCGATGTCCGTCGAGAACGCCTTCCTCTATCGAGAGATTGCCGAGCGTGAACGCGTCCGCCAAGAGATGAAATGGGCGCGCGAAATCCAGAAGAGTCTGCTGCCTAGGTCGATGCCTAAGATACCAAGCTTCGAAATTGCGGGGGTGAGCCTTCCCGCGCTCGAAGTTGGCGGTGATTATTTCGACATCGTGCGCTCTCATAGCGAGTGGCACTGCATCGTGGGCGATGTGTCCGGGAAGGGGGTTCCCGCTGCACTCATCATGAGCATGGTTCGTTCGCTCGTGCATACCTATGCGGAGATCGCCGATCATCCGCAAGATTTATTGAAATTTGTGAACCGCAAACTGACTCCGGACCTCGAGGCCGAAATGTTTGTGACCTTGGCTTCGGTGACTCTCAAACCCGGGGAACGGAACGTGACCGTTCTACGCGCCGGTCACGAACCCGCGATCCGAGTGAGGCGGGACGGCCGAGTAGACCGCATCTTGCCGGAAGGCACAGCGCTGGGTCTCGCGGACCCCTCCATCTTCGACGACTCGCTCCGGCCGGCCTGCGTCGAGATGCTGCCGGGTGAATCGATTGTTCTTTTCACCGACGGCGTGACCGAGGCTCGGAATTTCTACAATGAAGAGCTTGGATATGAGCGACTTTCGAACTGGGCTGGCAGATGGCGTGAGCTCGGAGCTGCGGGCATTCTCGATTCGATCGTGAATTCGCTGCAGGATTTTTCCCGCGGTGTCCATCCGGTTGATGACGTCACGGTGCTTGTCATCAAACGAATTGGCGAGTGAGCTTCAAGCCGCGGCGAATCTCCCGGTTGGGACGGATCCAAGATCACGGGGAATGCACGGGCCGCTGGGGTTCGAAGATTACGCGGCGCTCCGGGGCCGATTTCCGGGCAAGATCGGCGGCGATCCGATAGAGTTCGGCCTGAGATCGAAGCGCGCCGGGATCCAGGCGTTTGGGGTGCCGCATGTAGCTGCCGTCGGGTCGGAGTAGTCGCGCCTTGGCCTCATCCTCGAGACTGATTTTGAGCCATTGGATCAGCCGCTCCTTGCAGGTTGGATCGTCTACGGGCACGAGCAGTTCCACCCGCCGATCCAAATTCCTCGGCATCCAATCGGCACTGGAGATAAACACCAGCGGGTCGCCCCCGTGACGGAAGTAGAGGATGCGGGCATGTTCGAGAAAGCGGTCGACGACGCTGCTCACCGTAATGTTCTCGCTCAAACCGGGAATTCCAGGCCGGAGACAGCAGATCCCTCGGACGCTGAGCTGAACGCGAACGCCGGCCTGAGATGCTCGGTACAAGGCGTCGATTAGCTCGCCGTCCACGAGGGAATTAACCTTGACCATAATGTGGCCCTTCTGGCCCTGCTGATGTCTCTGGATTTCTCCCTCGATCAGCGATAGCAGTTTGGGGCGAAGCCCGATTGGCGCCGCCTCGATTCGCCTGAAGGCGACGGGCTGGGAGTAGCCAGTGATCATGTTGAAAAATGCCGTGGCGTCGGCGCCAAAATCTTCGTTACAGGTCATGAGGCTGACGTCAGCGTAGATCCGAGCTGTGATCTCGTTGTAGTTCCCGGTGCCAAAATGCACGTAGCGGCGAATTCCCCCCGGCTCCCGGCGTACCACGATGCAAATCTTGGCGTGGGTTTTGAGGCGCTTCAGCCCGTAGATGACCTGGACGCCGGTTTGTTCGAGCGCTTCGGCCCAACCGATGTTCCTCGCTTCGTCGAAACGCGCCTTCAACTCGACGAGCGCCGTAACGTGTTTGTCGCGCGCGGCCGCTCGCGCGAGCGCAGCGACGACGGGACTGTTTTCGCTGGTCCGGTACAGGATTTGCTTGATGGCGAGCACGTCCGGATCATCCGCTGCCTCTTCGATAAAACGGACTACGGGATCAAAGCTTTGATACGGGTGGTAAAGCAGGACATCGCCCCTCCGGATTACATCAAACATCGATTCGTTCGCGGCCACACCGGGCAGCGGCTGTGGCGGCCAGGGTTTTTCGCGTAGGTGGTCAAATCCGGTCATCCGCGCGAGGCTCATGTACGCGGCGAGGTCCAGCGGGCCGGGTAAAAGATAGGTGTGTGCGTCGTCGACCGCGAACATTCTCTGCAGGAAGGCAAGGGTTGTTTTCGACGCGTTCTCGGCCACCTCCAGTCGGACACAAGCGCTGTTGCGACGCTGCTGAAGCACATCCTTCATCTCCGCCAGCAGGTCAGCCGCGAGGTCCTCTCGAACGCTCATGTCCGCATTCCGCGTTACGCGGAATGGAACACATTCCCGCACCGTCTCGCCAGGGAACAACCGCTCGATGAAGAAGGTCACCAGATCTTCCAGAAGGGCGTAATTGTGACCTTCTTCGATGGGGAGCGTTGGGAAGCGCCCGAGTTTTTTGGACAGCGTGACAACTGCGAAGCGAGGTTTTCGCTCCAAAGAATCCGGCGATTTCAATCGAACAGCCAGATGAAGGGTGAGGCCGGGAATCAGGGGCGGATCCTCTGGCGACTCGATAGCGACGGGGCTGAGTACCGGAAAGATTTCATGGTTAAACACCTGCTCCAGGTGTTCGATCAGATGGGCCGGGAGATCCTGCACGCGATGGTAACGGATGCCGGCGGCTGCCAGTCCGGGGAGGACCTTCTCCAGCAAACAGGCGTATTGCGCGGCAACCATTTCATGTGTCCGACGGCTGATTTCCGACAACTGCTGTTCAGGATCGAGCCCGGCCGCATCCCGTTCGCGCCGTCCTTCTGCGCGCAACATCTGCAGGCCGCCGACGCGAACCATGAAAAATTCGTCGAGGTTGGAGGAAACGATGGAAAGAAACTTTAACCTCTCCAGAAGTGGATTCGTCTCATCCAAGGCCTCTTCAAGAACGCGATAATTGAAGGCCAGCCAACTCAACTCGCGGTTGAACAGCCTGGGCTCGGCTGAAGGGAGGGGGGCGACGAGCAGGGGATCAGACATCGGCGGCGATTCCTTCGGCTGTAATTTCCGTGCGGAAAGCGACGGACAGACCGTAGATGTCCTCAAAGAGCGAACCTTTTTCCTTCAGCGCCAGCCGCTCGATCGAGAGATCCTCGACGTCGCGCACCCAGACGATGAACTGCCCGTTTTCTCGGGTGAATCGTACGTCTCGCACCTGCTGCATATGGTTCCGGTCCAGCGCATCCGCCACCCGCAAGATCGCCGCCAATTTGCTGACGGCCAGCCGGGCGTCCCGGCTCAGCGAAGAGTAGCCCTCGTGGTAGGGTTGAGGAGCAGCGCGGCGGTGGTATCTGGCGACCATCGCGATCAGTAGCATATCTTCATGCGACAATCCGAACAGATCGCTGTTCATGATCAAATACATCGAGTGCTTGTGGTGGCTGCGATTGTTGACGAAGAGGCCGATTTCGTGCAGCAGCGCCGCAACCCGAAGAATCAGCTCATACTTCGCCGGAAGCATGTGCTCTCCCTGCAGCGCGCGGAACAGCCTGACGGAAAGGTCCGCGACCTGCCGTGCATGGCGCTCATCGAACGCATATTTGGTTCCGAGCGCGATCGCCGAGTGTTCAACCTGCTCCATGAATTCTTTCGTCCAGGCGCCGCCTCCAATGATCTCCTTCAATAATCCGTGGCGCAGGCTGGTTTTGGGCACGATCAGTTCGTCGACGTTGAAGGCGCGTGCAAGCTGAGCAAACGACATCAGCGCGGAACCCAGGACCTCCGCCTCGGCATAATTGAGGCGGTAGGAGCGAACGAGGTCGTCGGCGGATTGTGTTGCGATTTTTCGCGCGAAGGCCGCAAAGGTTTTGGGGTCGAGCCGGGCATATCGGAGCTGCGTCCAATCCGGCACCAGGCAGGATGCGGCGAAGCGCGCGTCACCGGACAGCGCCACGAGCCGGGGAACGCGTTCCACCGGTACGCTCCGCCGAATTTGGTCTACGATCAATTGAATTTGTTTGAGCATCACTGCGAGCGCGCGCTGGGGGGATGTCTGCTGCGAACCAAAGGTCTCTAGGAGCCGAAGAGTGCCGAGCCGGAATGTGTTGGAGTAGGATACGAAACCGCCCTGAATGACGAGCAATTCCGTATCGCCTCCGCCCACCTCCACCACGAGGGCGTCTTCGCGTTTCAGTGCGGGCTCTTGTTCGAGCAGTTCCTGCACCGCCATGTAGGTCAGCCGCGTTTCTTCCGCCTCGTCGATCGCGCGGACATTGATCTGGGTGGCCATGTACACGCGATCGAGAAAGGTTTCCCGATTCGCGGCTTCCCGGACCGAGCTGGTTGCCACAGCGCGGATATTCGCGGGTTCGACCACGCCATACTCCTCCATCACGCGCCGGAAGCCTTTCAGAATTTTCACGCATTCCTCAATTGTGGTCGATTGGATGCGCCCCGTCGTGAAGGTATCTCGGCCCAAATGAACAGGCTGTTGGAGGGCATCGAGGGTGCGGATGGCGCCGTCAGGCGCGATTTCTGCGATCTCCATCCGGATCGCCGACGACCCTACATCGATTACGGCGACAGTTCGCGCAGCGGAAGCCGCATGTTCCGACCCTGAAGTTGTTCCCGCCCTCGACATCTTATCCGTCCCGATTCAGTTCTGCGGCCAGGGCGGCGGCACCCATTACCGTCGCCAGATCGTCCAGCCGGGCGGGAACAATCGAGACGCCCTTGACAAAGGAAGCCATCGCGCGTTTTTCCACTGCAGCCTGGATCTCTTCCAGGAAGATGTCCTTCATGGCTTCGATGAGCCCGCCACCGAGGACAACCACGTCTGGCGCGAGCAGGTTGATTACGTTTCCAATCGCAACCCCCAGATGTTTTGCGGCCTGGCGGACGATCCGCTCGACGGCCTTGTCACCCTCGCGAATTGCTTCCGCGATGACGCCGCTGCGCATTTTGGCGATGTCGGTCCCCGCTGCCTTGAAAAGGGCCGGAGCTTCGCCGCGGTGGGCCGCCATTGCGCATTCGGCTGCTATGGCAAGTCGGCTGGACATAGTTTCGAGGCAGCCGCGCCGGCCGCAACCACACAATCGCCCGTTAGGGGCAATGGTCATGTGGCCAATTTCCAGGCAAGAACCCGTTTTACCTCGAAGGAGTCGGCCCTCGTAGACGCATCCGCCGCCAATACCGGTTCCGGGGAAGACGCCTACCGCGCAACGCGCTTTTTGTGCGGCCCCGAATCTGTATTCGCCGTAGGTGCCCGCATCGACGTCATTGGCCACTGCCACGGGAACTTTGAACTTTTTTTCGAATGAATCTTTGATGGCGACGTTTTTCCATCCGAGGTTCGGCGCTTCCAAGATGATGCCTCGGTCGAGATCCAGGGGCCCCGGCGAGCCGATCCCGATTGCGCCCAAAGCATTTCGATCGAGGTGCGCCTCCTCGAGCACTTCGTGGATCATGTCGATCATCTTCTCAATCCCGACCGACACGCCCTCTTCCGTTTTGGTTTTTTTGCGCAAGGTGGCAACGGGATTGAACTTCTGGTCGAACAGCACGCAGAACATCTTGGTGCCGCCAAGGTCGAAGCCGACATAGTACTTTTTGTTGTTGTTGTCGCCCATGCGTGTCCTCGGGTTGAGATTTCCGTCGACTTAAATAGGATGCTATCGGCGTTGACACCGGTACACAAGAAAAGCTGGAAGCCGGAGCCAGCTATGCGACCGATGTGGCCGCGATCAGCGCGTCCAGTTTGGCTCGGGCGCGCCCACTGTCGATGGCCTGGCGGGCCTGTTCGATTCCTTCGGAAAAATTCGAAGCGAGGCCGCCGGCCACGAGGGCGGCGGCGGCATTCAGGCAGACAATATCGCGGCGGGGCCCCTTTTCGCCATCGAGCACGGCGCGGATGATCGCGGCGTTTTCGGCGGGCGTACCGCCTGCCAGATCCTCAGGCGATGCATATGGGATGCCATATTCGCGCGGATCGAATGTGAACATGTTAACCTCTTGGCCCCTAACGTCGGCCACCCAGGATGAGGTCGTATTTGTGATTTCGTCCAATCCATCCTGCCCGTGCACAACGAATACGCGGGCGGCATCCAGCGCGCTCAGCGCGCGGGCCACTGTCAGAACGAGGTCGCGGTGGTAGACTCCCAGCACCCCATATCTCGCACCTGCCGGGTTCGACAAGGGACCTAGGATGTTGAAGATCGTGCGAATCCCAATTTCGCGGCGGGGACCGAGCGCATGTTTCATGGCGGGGTGTAGCGTCGGGGCGAACAGGAAGGCGATGCCCACCGTTTCGAGGCAACGCTCCATTTCCTCGGCGGAGATTCCGATTTTTACACCGAGCGCCTCAAGGACATCCGCGCTGCCGCTCCGGCTCGAAACGCTCCGATTGCCATGTTTCGCGACGGTTGCGCCGGCGCCCGCCGCAACGAACGCTGCCGCCGTCGAAATGTTGAATGTGCGCGAACCGTCCCCTCCCGTTCCGCAGGTGTCCACGACAACTCGGCCTGGGGCTCGCACCGCGGTAAAGTGTTCGCGCATCGCCCGGGCCCCCCCGGCGATGACATCGGGCGTCTCTCCTCGGATGCGGAGGGCGGTAATGAAAGCGGCGATTTGCGCGGGGGTCGCTTCGCCGCTCATAATTTCACGAAGGGTTTGGTGAGCCTCTTCGTGCGTGAGCGGCTGGTTCTCGACGAGTTTGGCGATGGCTTCACGGATCATGGTCGGCCTCTCGATTTATCCTCACAAGTCGGAGCTGGAAATATCGGCAGCTTCGCCCTCTCCGCCGGGCTCCCCGTCACTTCCGTAGGAGAGAATCTCGAAGGACTCGCCGGCGCGCCCAGGCGAAAGATAAACGAACGGGTTGCCCCACGCGTCAGCCGGGAGGCGTCTGCCCTCGAGGTAACCCTCTGCCGGATAATTTACCGGAACCGGTTCAATGTCCGGTTTTCGGACGAGTGCCTCGAGTCCCTGTTCCTGGGTTGGGTATCGGCCCTGCTCTGTTCGATACACGTTCAAAGCGGTCTGCAGTTGGCGAATCTGAAGCTTTGTTGCCGCCACGCGGGCTTCACCGGGCTTTCGCACGAGGGTTACAGTTACGACGCTGGCAAGAATCGTGATGATTGCAAGAACAACGAGGATCTCGACCAGCGTAAATCCGTACGGCATATGCCTTGAGCGATTGACGGACTTCATATAAGGAAATGTCGTCCGTTCGCCGTGCGTTCGTCAAGTCAACGCTCGGGCGCGATTCCTCTGAGCGATTATTTCGGATTGTGAGGGACAGCGCGATTCGGCGAAACTTCCCGGCAACGAGAAGCGTCGATCTCTACCACGCGTCGGCACCGGGCTCGGTCAGCTCGGTCATGCGTCGTTGAATGATGGCCGTTCGACGGGTGAGTCGCTCGTCGAGGCGTTTTTCCATTCGGTCCAACTCTTCCCGCGCACGCCGAAGTTGATCCCGCCGCAACTCATCGCGCAGGTCAAAGGCTTTTTCTAGGACCTCCTTGAGTTCTTTGAGCAGCGCTTCGCGCTCGGGACCTGGTTCCCTCGAACGGATGGCTGCGGCTAAATCTTTCGCTCGTTCTTCTAAAGCCTGTAGTTCAGGTGAGCCGAACCGATCTAGAGCAGGGGGGCGCCCATCAGGTCTCATGGCGAGCCGCTCGCGGTGGGGCTTTGGGTGCGCGCGAGCTTCGGTGTCCGGTGATTCCGGACGATCCGGCACATGTCGCCTTCGATGTTCTCGAATTTTTTCTGCCATTTCGGCCCGAAATTCAGCGGGATTGGTTTCGCGCAGGTGGCGGAGTCGTTCGTACTCCTCCGGATTCTTCTCTTTGAGGACCTGGAAAAACTTCTGCACGTGCGGTGGCGGTGGCCGCTCCGGCAGGTGTGGTGGCGGTGGGGGAACGAATTCGCCTTCGAGTGGTTGATGGTCAGAAATCTCCGGCGTTAATGGCGGTGTTTCGGAATAGCCTGCTAAACTCCACGTACAGATGCAGATCCACGCACATCGAAGCATCCACCTGTTCATATCGCGATACCCTCCAACTCTAGCCAGCGTCTGATGAGCGATTCCTCGGTCTCCTCCTGAGCCGGAGCTGACTCCTTTTCTTCCGTCTCAACTGAGGAAATCGAAGTCATCAACTCACCTAGTTCGGCGTCTAGGCCGTCATCCCAGTCCAATCCGACAAGCTGATGGTCGGAAGGCGCATCAATCGCGTCGCTTCTCGCTGCCTGCTGAATCTGGAGATTCTCGGGAGGACGCAAAAGAATGAATAGATAGAGGCCACCAAAAAGGAGCATGGCGGTTGCGACGGCGAATGGCCAGGCAGCGCGAATGGACTCGATACTGAAAATCGGTTGGCTCTTTGGAGGGTGATCCGGAGCGCTATGACCTTTACCTCTAACTACGTCAGCCGCTACGGAGGTAGGCAAATACTCGTCGGGCACACCGGATGCTTCCCGGGTCAAGCGATCGGCAATTCGCGCGAATTGTTGAAGCTCTGGGTCTTTTGCGAGTATCCAATCAAGGAGCTTGGCGCGGAACCCATCCAATTCTCCCGCCTGGCGCAAGAGAATCCAACGTTCGAGCCGGTCACGCTTCATGGCGTCTTTCCCATCAGACATCCAGGTCCTTCAAATCATAACGCAATTTTCGTATCGCATATTGCATTCGCGCGAGCGCGGTGTTGATTGAAACCCCTTGAATTCGAGCGATCTCCTTGAAGGGGAGGGATGCCTCGGAACGAAGCAGGAACACCTCGCGTTGTTCGGGTGGCAGTCGGGCTACGGCTTCCAAAATACGGGCTCGCAAATCCATGGCTCCGGCCGCCTCAGCCGGGTCAGGCGCCGGGTCCGCGAGTTGATCCGACAGCGCCGGTCCATCATCTGCGTAGGGCGCATCGAGGGATACCGCGCTCTGCTGGCTTCGGAACCGGTCAATCATCAGGTTGTGAGCGATGCGGCAAAGCCAGCCCATCAAGCTTTTGTCCCGGTATTGCGCGAGACTCCGTGAGGCGCGAATCCAGACCTCCTGAAAAATTTCGTCGGCATCGAAGCGATCGCCCACCATCTTGCAGATGTACGCATACAGCGGACGTTTTGTCCTCTCGACCAGCTTGCCGAGCGAGTCAACTTGCCCTTCGAGATATTCCCGAATCCACCGTTGCTCTTCCGACTCCATGCAGAGATCTCTACAGAGCGGATAACGAGCAGGCCCCGTCCCTTATTGCATGGTTGTCGTGTCCATGGGCCGGGGCAGCCGAATGGCCGCATCGGGTGAGACGGCCAGAATTTTCCAGTCCCCGTTTTCTTTCAGCCACAGGACTCGATAGTCGCCCGGGTATACCTCCTCTTTACCACTGTACTGAATGCGGACAGATGATGCGACCAGGGTTTCGATTCGACCCTTGGATTCGCGCGGAAGGAACTCCAAACCCTCAATGTCGACCTTAATCGCTTCCATGTCCAGATGGGCGCGTGCGACCAGGGAGGCAAATTCGGAGGGGGACAGCTCCGCAGGGTAGGGAGGGCCAAGTCGGATCATCGCATTGGAGGCAAAATAGGGGCGCAGATCGCCTACGATGGCCATGGATCCTAGCAATCCCTGCGACGTGCGTTTGGAGCAAATCAAGGCCACCTCGTGCAAACGGCGCCGAATGGCGCGCTCATCGCGAGATTCAACGAGGTTATATCCGATGGCCACGCTGAAGAAAGCCAACGCAGCGACGAAGAGAAATCGTTTCAAAAGATCAATCTCCCACCCAGCCGGCTTCGATGGACAACGCCGGCCGTCTGTTCGTAGATAGCGACGGCTCGGTTATCCCCGGCAACAAAAAATTCATCAGGGCCAAGGCGCACCGGCGGAAGGGTCCAGTCGCTTCGCGTCCGAACCCAAGGTTCCGACTCCATTTGTCCGTTGATAAAAAGCACTCCGTCCTTGAAAGCAAGAGTTTCGCCGGGTAGTCCGAGAACCCGTTTCAGGTAAAACCCCTGATTGCCGGGTCGCCGGATCAACACGATGTCGCCTCGTTCGGGGTTTCGTTGGGCGTCAATCCACCAGCGGGTGGCAAGGCCGGCTGAACCATTTCGAATGGTAGGCTCCATACTGGATCCCCGGACCTGCACCGGTCGGACGGCTATCCCAAAACATAAGGCAGTCAAAATTCCCACCCACACCGCACGCCTTAGCGTTCGGGAGGGGGATTGTCCGAAGACCACCCGTTTCCACGGTATCATATGCGCAATTAGCCGACAGGTCTCCAGATTGCAATCCGGACGCGCACATGATTGAATACGCGACTATGAACCCCGGCAAGCCTTCATCGACACTGAAGAGGCGGCTGAATATTCGAGTTGAGGGCATGGTACAGGGCGTGGGTTTCCGGCACAGCACGGTTATTGTAGCCGGAAGGCACCCTGTAACCGGTTTCGTTCGCAATGAGCCCGATGGCAGTGTTGTAATCGTCGCCGAAGGGACCGAACCAGATTTGTTACGTTTCCAGAACGACTTGCGCGAAATGGCCGTCTACGGCTTTGTCAGAAAAGAGCAGTGGGACTGGGAGCCCGCGACCGGCGAGTTTCATCGATTTGAGGTGCGTTACTGAGACCGAATGAAGTACGCAATTTTAGGGGACATTCACGCCAATCTGGAAGCCTTGGAACGCGTGTTGGAGGATGCTCGGTCGCAGGGAGTTACGCACTATGCCTGCGTCGGCGACATCGTGGGTTATAACGCGAACCCTGTTGAGTGCCTGGAGAAAATTCGTGAGCTCAAATGCGCATGCGTTCGTGGGAACCACGATCACTACTGCTCGCATTCCGACAACCTGAACGGTTTCCATCCTCTCGCGGCGGATGTCGTGGCTTGGACGCGAAAACAACTTTCACCCGAGCAGCAAGCTTGGCTGCGAAGCCTTCGGTATGTCAGCCCGGTGGAGACATTTACGATTGTCCACAGCACGCTCGACATGCCCGAGCAATGGGGGTATGTCTTTGACCGATTGGAAGCCGAAGCCAACTTCAATTACCAGACCACCACGATTTGCTTTTACGGGCATACTCATGTGCCGCTGGCCTTTGAGCGCGGCGAGACCATTCGGTTCGGCCTCTATTCACGCATCAAGATCGGCATGGGCAAAAAATATCTCATTAATGTGGGAAGTGTCGGTCAGCCCAGGGATGGCGATCCCCGGGCTGCTTACGTGATTTACGACATGATCAACAACGTCGTAGAGCTTCGCCGCGTGGCATACGACATCGAAAAAGCGCAACGAAAAATCTTGGAAGCCGGCTTGCCCGGGCGGATCGCGGCCCGCCTTGCTGTCGGACGTTGAAAGGGAACATGCGCGCCGCTTTTTTTATCCAATTCCTGATGGTTTTCTGTGTCGCTGTCACGACGGCGCGGGCTGAAATCGATCTGACGGCTCGTCTTCAGCACCCGGAATTCCTGATTTGTGAGCCCGCGTTGATCTTCGTCACGGTCCGGAACCAGGGGGCGCAACCGATCCGCTTCCAAGGCGAACAGGCGGCTATGCTTGGATTCGATATATTCCGGCCGGACGGTACGCTTCTAAACCCCCTTCCGGGCGCCCAGATTCTCACGCCATCGGTGATTCCGCCGGGATCTACGGTAACCATCACCAATGATCTTCAGGCATTATTTCCAATCGCCCGCCACGATAGCCTAAGTGTCCGGGCCCGCCTTGCAGTTGGCAAACGATCCTATGTGACCGATAAAATGTGGTTGGATGTAGTGCCCGGCATTGAAATTTTGAAAATGCAGGCTCGCGCTCCTAACGGCGAACTTCGCGTGTATTCGCTCCGTACGATTAATCGCGACAAGAAAGACCGCCTTTTTCTAAGGGCTGACAATGAATCGGGAACCCTGTGTTACGGCGTGGCCGATCTCGGTCGCTTTGTTCGGGTGGGTAAACCTAGAATGGAAGTCGACCGTACTGGCAACATTCACGTCCTACATTTGACGGCTCCTAATCAGTTTGCACATACGATCATTTCCCCTGATGCCGTGCGCATGAGCCGTTCGGTTGTGGAGGGTGACTTGAATGCGGTTACCCTCGAACCGGACGGAGATGGCAGCTACCGCGTGGCAGGGGCCGGTCGAGTGACGAGGCGTCCTGAAATCATGGTCGAGCCGCTACCGCTGCGGCGCGGTTTGTAACCGTCAGACTTCAATCTCATGCTCCAGGCATCGGATATCCAGCCTTCTTCGCGATGGGTGTGGTTCGGGGTTGCCGCGATAACGATTCTCGGATTTGCGCTTCGGTTCCATCAGCTAGGAGGCTCAACGCTCTGGATCGATGAGATTACCGTGCTCACCTATGCGGCGCCGCCCAAGACGCCTGGTTCGATCATTCGGGACATTTATGAGAAGAATTTGCGTGGGTTCACTGGGCAGCACATGCCCATGCAATATGTTTTGGCCAATCTCATCCTCAAGGGCGTGCCGCCCGCAGAATCGGTCAATGATGTTCGGCATCGCGCGCGAATACCGTTTGCCCTTTTGGGGGCTCTGACCGTCCCAATCTTTTTTTCGACGGTTCGGAGCGTTTACGGATACGGAGCGGGGCTTTGGGCGGCGCTTCTGGCTGCCATTTCTTTTTTCCACGTTTACCAATCTCGCGATGCAACAAGTTACGGCCCTTTGCTTTTTTTTCAGTCCATCACGCTATGGGCAGCCGTCCGGCTGGGCGGTGCGGATTCATTGAAGGCGAGAGGTATTCTCTGGGCGGGCTTCGCGATGGTGCTGGGCATGGCGGGGATGTTTTTCACCCATTTGATTTCTTGGTTTTTTGCCGCCACCCTCGGTCTGCTTGCGCTGACTTCGGTTTTGGCGCGCTGGCGCTCTGGCGGGGGCGCCGAGGCCATTAAATCGGGTCCGGCACTTGTCGTGTTGCTAATTGGAGTGTCGGCGCTGCCCTTTGTCCAGTTTCCTCTTGCGGCGGCGAGAGGGGCTGGAATCGTGGATGACGTCCCCGAGCGCGTAACAGGCGGCTTGCTGGCTTATCAATTGGCCGCTTTTGGATGGGGGCGCGGTGGCGGACGGCTGATGGCGTTCGCGGCGGTCCTTGCGTGGGGAATTTGTGCGGCATGGCGTCGATCGAACAGATCTTGGGCGTTCGGGCATACTGTCCTTATTGTTATTCCCTCAGCGATTTTCTTTCTGGTGCTCATGCGGGATTTCTATCCGCGTTACCTGGCTGTTGTGTTTCTTCCGTTGATTGCTTTTGCCGCGGTGGGACTCGCCGACATCCAGCGCCGTTTACATGGTTGGCAGAAGCCCGCTGGTCCGGTCTTCTCGGTGATGGTTGTTGCGGCCCTTGGGCTTTGGCATTGGGAGCCGTATCAAACGTTGTACAACATTCGCGACAAGCTGATGCCCTTTTCCATCGCACGGGACTGGATTATGCAAAATGTCCCTCCGGGCGGCCTTTACATGTGGAGGAACGGCTACTTTTTGCGTGAGGTGCCTGGAGCGCTACCGACCCCGAACCGATCCGTGGCATTTGCGGACCACCCGAACAAGGGGATCCCTCGCGAAGAATTCGCGCGACGCAGCGCGGTTGCGCAAGATACCTTTCGGCGGTTCCCGGAGGCGGTCCTTATCACGGAGCCTCCAACCGATGCGTTTTACCCTCATCAGGATCTTTGGAAGTGGACGGAGCAGTTTCCGAATACGGCCATATTCCATGACCCGACTCTGGCGCGACTTTGGCGGTGGGGATTCAGCCCGCACGGCTATCGAATGTCGGATATGGCGATATTCAAGGCGCGGTGGCGAAGGCCAGAAGAAATTTTCGCTGAACGAATGGCCAGCGGGCAGCCCAGTGTTTGGCCCACGGGGAGCGGCTGGCGATATGTCCAGACACGAGAAGGAATCACTCTTGCGACACCCGCGGGAGATGATTGCCGGCTGAGAACGGTTGTTCCGAGGGCCGGTGAGTATCTCCTGCGCATTACAGGAACGGCGCCAGGCGTCGGGCGGCTATCGTTTTGGCGGATCCGGCAAGGCCAGTGGTTCAGAATCGGAGAGCAAGTTATTGGGAGATCGGATGGCTACCAGGGGATGTGGGGTCCCGTCGAACTTGAGGTCGGCGACCAGTTGGCGATAAAGCCTCTTAACGAACAGGTTAATTTTTTGTTTATTTACGATTTCGTGCTTGTCTCGCCATAGAACTCTCAAAAACCATCAAGGATCCTTTAATTTTATGGCTCCCGAATCCTCCAAGTATTTCACCCTCGAGCGCCTGGCTGAATGGATTGCCGACCAGAAAGCGCAGGGGAAGAAGGTCGTCCACTGCCACGGCTGTTTCGACCTCCTTCACATTGGCCACATCCGCCACTTCAAACGTGCGCGGGAGCTGGGCGACGTTCTGGTCGTCACAGTGACGCCTGACCGGTACGTCAACAAAGGTCCAGACCGCCCCGCCTTTCCGGAAGCGCTTCGGTTGGAGGCCATCGCCGCGCTGGACATCGTGGATGCGGTGGCTTTGAACCGATGGCCCACCGCGGTCGAAACCATTCACCTCCTCAAGCCGGATCTCTACGTCAAGGGCGCGGAGTATCGCGATGCGAGCAAGGATGCGACGGGAGCCATCCAACTCGAGATCGATGCGATTACTGCCGTCGGGGGTTCAATCGCCTTCACCGATGACATCGTCTTTTCCTCGTCGAACCTCATCAATCGCTTCGCATCGGGTTACTCGCAAGAGGTCAAGGACTTTCTGTCGGCGTTCGCCAAGCGTCACCCCGCCGACGAAATCAAACAGTACTTTCAGGAGGCTGCAGGTCGGTCAGTACTCCTGGTGGGCGAGGCGATCATTGACGACTATGAGTTTTGCGAAGCCATCGGCAAATCATCGAAGGAGCCGACGCTCGCCGTCAAAAGCCTTTACACAAAGCGGTTTGCGGGCGGCATCCTCGCCGCAGCGAATCACGTCGCATCTTTCTGCGATCACGTCGGCCTGCTCACGCAGGTCGGCGACCGTGACGACTACATGGATTTCATCCGCGAGCATGTCAAACCGACGATCGATGCCCATTATCTTGTGCGCCGGAATTCTCCCACGATCGTCAAAAAACGGCTTATCGAGCACTACTTCTTCATGAAGATGCTTGAGGTTTACCAGATCAACGATGCCGCATTGGAGCCCGAAGATGATGCGGCCGTCTGCGAGGCGCTTGAAAATCTTATTCCGCAGTACGACATCGTGATCGTGATCGACTTCGGCCACTCAATGATCTCGCCGCGCGCGGTTGAGGTGCTCGCGAAGCGGGCCAAATTTTTATGCGTAAACACGCAGGCCAATGCCGGCAATCTCGGCTTCAATGTGATTTCGAAATATCCCCGTGCGGATTTCATTTCGCTGGCGGAGAAGGAAATTCGACTGGAGTCGCGAGATCTCCGCGGTGAAATTGAACCAATGATGCAGGCGCTTGCGCAAAAACTGGATTGCCCGCTGATCACCGTTACGCGCGGCAGCCGCGGCAGCATCATCCTTGATCGGAAAAGCGGATTTCATATCGTGCCGGCCCTTGCGCAGAAGGTGGTTGACCGGGTCGGCGCCGGCGACGCCTCGCTTTCGGTCTCGTCGCTGCTCGCGGCCGTTGGGGCACCCGCTGAGGTCGTGGCCTTTGCCGGCAATGTGGCAGGAGCGTGGGCGGTTTCAGTGGTGGGGAACGAAAAATCGATCGACCGAGTCGGCCTGATTAAGCAAATGGAAACCCTTCTGAAATGAATACACCATCTCTTTGGCAACAGCATGTCGAGATTTTGATGCAGACGCTGCGCTCGTTGTCCGTCCGCGACGCCGCGGGACGAGACATGGATGTCAACGCCGGCTTTGAGGAATGGTGCGACCGGACGCTGACGTTGCGAGATCGGGGGCGGGCAATCTATCTGATCGGAAATGGCGCTAGTGCATCGATGGCAAGTCATTTTGCCGCGGATCTCGCGAAGAACGGTCATCTACACACGGAGGTCTTCTCCGATCTTTCGCTGATCACTGCAATATCGAATGACATCGGGTACGATCAGGTATTTGCCGAACCGCTCAAACGCCGCGCGGTGGAAGGCGACATGCTCATCGCCATCAGTAGTTCAGGCAAGTCGCCGAACGTCCTTGCCGCGGCCCGCGTGGCGCGGGATCGGCGCCTCACGTTGGTTACGCTTTCGGCCATGTCGCCGGATAACCCGCTTCGCAAATCGGGCGACCTCAATTTCTATGTACCCGCTCAGCAATACGGTTTCGCGGAGTCGGCGCACGCGGCGATCCTTCACAACTACATGGACATGGTTCAGGCAAGGACCCCGGTGGAAGGAGATTCATGAATACATCGAGGCGTTTCGATCGCGTTCTGGTGACGGGGGGCGCCGGCTATGTCGGCGCGGTGCTGGTTCCCCAACTGCTGGAAGAGGGGTACAAAGTCCGGGTTCTCGACCTGTACATTTATGGCCGTGAGCCGCTCGATGCCGTACGCGGCCACCCCAACTTGGAGGAGATCCAGGGCGATATTCGTGACATCGACCTGGTCCGGCACAGTCTCCGGGATTGTGACGCGGTTATTCATCTCGCGTGCATTTCTAACGATCCGAGCGTCGAGTTGGATGAGGCGCTGAGCCGAACCATCAACTACGAGGCGTTTATTCCCCTTGTCCGAATGGCTCGCGACGCGGGCGTGAAGCGCTTCGTCCACGCGTCCTCTGGCAGCGTCTACGGGGTGAGCAACGACCCCAATGTAACAGAGGACCATCCTCTGGTGCCCGTGTCCCTGTACAATAAATTCAAGGCGATGTGTGAACCGATTCTTCTGGAGGCCCGAACGCCTTCCTTCGTCCCTGTCATCGTTCGTCCAGCGACCATCTGCGGCTACTCGCCCCGCCAGCGACTGGACCTGACGGTGAACATTTTGACAAACCATGCAGTGAACGCCGGGAAGATTACTGTTTTTGGCGGTTCACAGATGCGGCCGAACCTGCATATGCAGGACATGATCGACCTCTACAAACTGTTATTGCGCGTGGATGACGGTCTGATCGCAGGTCAGGTTTTCAATGCGGCTTATCAAAATTACAGCGTGATGCAGACGGCGGAAATTGTGCGGGAAGTTGTCATGAAAGAGATGCCGGAGAAGGGAGACATCCCGATCGTTACAACGCCTTCCGATGACATTCGCTCCTACCACATCTCTTCGGAGAAAATACGCCGGGTTCTCGGCTTCGTGCCTCGTTTTACGATTGAGGACGGCGCTAGGGACCTCATCCGAGCGTTCCGTGCCGGCCTGCTCCCGGATTCGCTGACGGATGACCGATACTTCAACATCAAGAGGATGAAAAAGATTGGGCTTAAATGAACGCGTCCCGTTACCTCGTCATCGGCAGTAATTCCTTTTCCGGCGCCAGTTTTGTCGCCCACGTCCTGGCCCGAGGGCACGAGGTGGTTGGTGTTAGCCGTTCACCCGAGCCGATTCCCGCTTTTTTGCCATACCGTTGGGGAGACGCGAGTCGATTCCAATTCCACCAAATCGACTTGAATGTGGACCTGCCCCGTCTTGTTCGCCTGGTTGCAGAATTTCAGCCGGACTATGTGGTGAATTTTGCCGCACAGGGCATGGTCGCGCAGAGCTGGGAACGGCCGCTGGACTGGTACCGGACGAATCTGTTGGCGATGGCGGCCCTTCACGAGGAACTGCGTAAATTCCCCTTCATCAAGAAATTTATCCAGGCCTCGACGCCGGAGGTCTACGGCAATACGACCGGACTCGTGAAAGAAGACGCACCGTTCAACCCCAGCACGCCCTACGCCGTGTCCAAGGCTGCCTGCGACATGAATTTGTTCGCCTATCATCGCGCCTACGGTTTTCCCGTAGCTCTCACTCGGTCCGCGAATGTGTGCGGACCGGCCCAGGCGTTGTATCGAATCGTGCCACGGACGATTTTTTGCATCCTCTCCGGTGAAAAACTTCGGCTGGAGGGCGGGGGAACGTCCGTGCGATCGTTCATTCACATCGAGGATGTCTGCGAAGGTACTCGGCGGGTTGCTGAACTGGCGAAGCCCGGCAGTGTTTTCCATCTATCCACCGAGCGCCGGGTCAGCATCCGCGCGCTCGTTGAATTGATCTGTCAGCGGCTGGGAGCTGACTTTGACAAATATGTCGAAGTAGCGCCGGCGCGGCTCGCTCAGGATGCGGCCTATCTGCTCGACAGCTCCCGCGCGAGGGCGGAGCTCGGATGGGAGCCGACTCGCGACCTCGAGACCATCATCGACGATACGGCGCGCTGGATGCGCCAGTGGTGGGAGGACCTCAAGCAGGCGCCACGCGCATACATCCACAAGCCATGAGCCGTCCTTCCCTAGCCGATCTGGAACGGATTGCCCGCGAGATTCGCGGCGAGGTCATCGCCATGTCGCACCGAGCGGACACACCCCACCTCGGCTCGGCCCTGTCCTGCGTGGACATGCTCGTGGCCTGCTACTTCAGCGGTGCGCTCCGGGTTGACCCTTCGAACCCGCGAAATCCCGATCGCGATCGAATCATCCTCAGCAAGGGGCATGGGGCCATGGCGTTATATGCGGTACTCGCCTACCGGGGTTTTTTCCCGCGCGAGGAATTGCTAACGTTCAACCGAGAAGGGTCCCGATTTCAGGAACATCCAGGCCCGCATACGGCGCCGGGTATCGAAGTGGCCACCGGTTCCCTGGGCCACGGCCTGGCAGTCGGGTTGGGCATGGCGCTCGCTGCGCGTTCGCTGCAAAAGAATTATCGAGTCGCAGCGATCATCAGCGATGGCGAATGCAACGAGGGTTCCACCTGGGAGGCCGCCCTATTCGCCGCCGCGAACAAGTTATCAAACGTCATCGTCATGATTGATTACAACAAATGGCAGGCCACCGGGCGGAGCGACGAAGTGCTGGCCTTGCGGCCGCTTCGAGAAAAGTGGGCGGCGTTTGGATGGGACGCTGTGGAGATTGACGGTCACGACCTAAAAGCCCTTGTCGAGTTTCTCGACGCGCCGGCATCCGATCGTCCCCGAATCGCCGTTTGTCACACGATCAAAGGCAAGGGATGCTCCTTCATGGAGGACGATAATAACTGGCACTATCGCGTTCCCACTGCTGAAGAGGTCGAAAAGGCGAGGAAGGAACTGGGTCTGGCATGAGAAACGCATTTGCCAGCGAAATCACGAAACTGGCCGAGGCCGACCCTCGCATCCATCTGCTTTCGGGCGACATTGGGAACCGCCTGTTCAACGATTTTCAGGCGAAGTGCCCTGGGCGATTTTTCAATTGCGGAGTTGCCGAGGCGAACATGATCAGCGTGGGGGCGGGGATGGCGCTTTGCGGGCTCAAGCCTGTCGCCTACACGATCACCACGTTCATTACGGCGCGGTGTTTCGAGCAAATTAAGCTCGATGTTTGCTACAACGAGGCTCCGCTGGTCATCGTCGGCGTCGGGTCCGGTCTTGCCTATGCCTCTCTGGGCCCCACGCACCATGCCTTTGAGGACATGGCGATTTTGAGGACACTGCCGGGGCTGACCATTCTCGCCCCCGCCGACCCGCCCGAAGTGCGGACCGCGCTACGGGCAGCGCTCGCGCATGGCGGACCGGTTTACATGCGGATCGGCAAAAAAGGCGAACCGACGCTGATGCCGGACCCGCCGCCGTTTCAGATCGGAAAGGGCCGGATTCTGCGAAAGGGCGCGGATGCCTGCCTGCTCTCAACCGGAGTGGTCCTCTCGGAGACTCTTCACGCCGCCGAGGCCTTGGCGGCAAGGGGAATTCAGGCAACGGTTGTGCACATGCCCACCGTCAAGCCGCTCGACGCCGAGCTTTTGGGCGACATGTTCCGAACGCACCGAGTGATTGGAGTCGTGGAGGAGCATTCGCGAATCGGCGGCTTCAGCTCGGCGGTTCTCGAATGGGCGGCCGATGCGGAAGCATTTGGCCCGCGTCTTTTGCGTTTTGGCTTGCCCGATGCGTTCATTCATGAATCCGGAGAGCAGGAATATGCGAGAGGTTTCTGCGGAATCCGCGGTGAACAGATTGCGGAAAACGTGGCCCGCGCGTTGGAGCCTTGACGATGTACATCGATTTTCTATCGAGCCTGCATAAAGCCACAAAGCGGGATTACCTCGCCCGGGTGACCGAATTTCCAAAGGCGAAAGCGGCCGAACTGGCGAGGCAATGGGGATATGACTATTGGGACGGCGATCGAAGAACCGGATACGGCGGCTATCGCTATGACGGCCGATGGCGTACGGTGGCCCGCGCCATGGCGGAACACTATCAGTTGAAACCGGGCATGAAAGTGCTGGATATCGGTTGCGGCAAGGGATTTCTGCTCTATGACCTGACGCAGGAAGTTCCGGGGTTGGAGGTCGCCGGGATCGACATCTCGAGCTATGCCGTTGAACACGCGAAGGAGGAGGTCAAACCTTACCTTCGCGTCGGTACGGCTGCGAAACTGCCATGGCCGGACAAGTCCTTTGATTTGGCTATCAGCATCAACACACTTCACAACCTCTACTGCTACGAATGCTACGATGCCCTCAAGGAAATGGAGCGCATCGCGCACAGGAAGTATCTCTGCGTTGAATCCTACCGCAACGAGCAGGAAAAGGTGAACCTGCTCTACTGGCAGCTTACCTGCGAAATGTTCTGCACCCCGAAGGAGTGGGAATGGTGGTTCCAGCTTACGGGCTACACGGGCGACCATTCATTCATCTTCTTCGAATGATACGATGAAAGCCCTTGCCGCCGTTCTTGTCGAGCAGTGCAAACCGCTCGAGCTGGTTGAGATCGAAATTCCCCCTCTCCGATACGGCCAGGTCCTCGTCAAGGTGCTCGTAAGCGGAATCTGCGGCTCACAACTGGGAGAAATTGACGGTGTCAAGGGCCCAGATCCATACATCCCCCATTTGTTGGGGCACGAAGGGTGCGGCGAGGTTTTGGAGTGCGGTGATGGCGTTCGGCGCGTCAGGCCGGGGGACCGCGTCGTGTTGCATTGGCGTCGAGCGTCGGGCATCGAGGCGCCGACACCACGATATTCATCATCGATAGGGACCATAAATGCAGGCTGGGTAACCACATTCAATACGCTGGCGGTCGTCTCGGAAAATCGCCTCACGCCGGTTCCTCAGAGCTTGGATCCGGAAACGAGCGCCATGATGGGGTGCGCCGTGACGACCGCGTTCGGAGTCGTCAACAATAATGCGCGCTTGCGGATTGGGGAATCCATCGCCGTATTTGGGGCGGGAGGGATCGGCCTCAATATCGTTCAGGCGGCAGCAATGGTGTCGGCCCACCCGATTATTGCGGTCGACATTCATCCAGGCCGTGTGGATTTGGCCCGTCAACTGGGGGCGACCCACGGCTTTGTGGCCGATGGCCGCGATCTCGAAGCCGAAATTCGGGATCTAGTGGGCAAGGGCGGCCTGGATGTTGCCGTGGATAATACTGGGCATCCACGCGTCATCGAAATGGCGTATCGGCTGACGTCGGACCGTGGACGCACGATCCTGGTTGGCGTACCCAAAAAAGGAGAACTTGTTTCGATTTACACGTTGCCGTTGCACTTCGAGAAGGAAATCGAGGGCTCGCACGGCGGCGAGTCGATTCCGGATATCGACATTCCGAGATATGTTCGGCTTGTCGAGGCGGGCAAGCTCGACCTGTCGAAATTGATAGGGAGACGTTACCCGTTACAGGAGATCAACCGAGCCATCGACGACATGCGGACCGGCGCTGTGAACGGACGCTGCATGATCTATATGTGAGGCTCGTGAGCCCATGCGCTACCGTCCATTGGCCCATACTTCGGTGCCTGTGAGTGTCGTCGGTTACGGGGCGATGGCGCTTTCGCTTGAATGCGTGCCGGAGCCGGAGGCGTTGGATACGCTCCATCGCGTTTTCAATCTGGGCGTCACGCTGATCGACACTGCCTATTCCTATTGTGACGATGAGCGGGACCAGCACCACAACGAGCGGCTGGTTGCTAAGGCGCTCCAAACCTGGGATGGACCGCGCGATTGTGTGCTCGTGGCAACAAAGGGCGGTGCGATCCGAATTAACGGCCGATGGCAGAGGAATGGCCGCCCTGAACACCTGTACGATGTTATCCGGGCCAGCCACGAGGCGCTCGGCGGAGACCGGCCTATACCCATCTGGCAGCACCACTGGCCCGACCCGCGGGTCCCGATTCGCGATTCAATGGCGGCGGCTCGCAAGGCAGTTGACGAGGGCTATGTCCGTTTTGTGGGGGTTTCAAATTATTCCGTCGAGCAGCTTGAGGAGGCTCGCTCTGTGGTTCCGATCGTTTCTGTCCAGAACCAGTACAACCTGTGGTGCCGGGATCCGGAGCACGACGGGGTGCTGACCTACTGCGAGAGGCACAACATTTGCTTCCTTCCCTATCGCCCTGTGGGCGGACTGGGACTTGCGCAGCAGTTGCCCCGAACCTGGCGGTTGGCCGAGATCGCCGCATCGAAAGGCGTGTCGGTATACCGGCTGATGATTGCATGGTTGATCGCCCGGTCACCAGCCATTCTGCCGATCCCCGGTAGCAGCAGGTGGGCCCACGCGGAGGACTCGCTCCGCGGTTACGAGATGGCTCTATCGGCAGAGGAAATTGAGGCGATCGGATCGATTTCACTCGATGAATTGCCCGGGCTCGTCGCCGATCCGCGGCCTGTGGTTCCGCCCGCAGGGGATGCCTTTGGCGGCTCGGGAGGACCAGAGAAGCCCTGAACGGAGAATCGGGATGAGAAAAGACGTCACGCGCCGAGAAACCTGCAGACTCTGTGAATCCCCACGGCTCGAACTTGTTGTGCCAATCACTGC
Source organism: Kiritimatiellia bacterium (assembly GCA_025054615.1). NCBI lineage: Bacteria > Pseudomonadati > Kiritimatiellota > Kiritimatiellia > Kiritimatiellia bacterium. The sequence continues at coordinate 66,628 of JANWZO010000010.1, read as the reverse complement.
GACGCCGCCGGGCGATGCCTATGTTACTCGCGAGAAAGTTGGAAGTCCGCAGCCATGCTATCCGCTGGACATGTACATGTGCCTGAATTGCGGACACGTTCAGCTTCGGGATGTCGTCAATCCGCAAATCCTCTTTGGCCATTACACCTACTTCAGCGGCAATTCGCCCGGCCTGGTGAAACATTTTGAGGAATACGCCGGGGAGGTGATTCGTGAGACCGGTATTCAGCCCGGGGATCTTGTTGTCGACATCGGCAGCAATGACGGCACCTTCCTCCGTTTTTTTAAAAATCACGGCTGCCGGGTTCTTGGAATTGATCCCGCAGAAAACGTGGCTCGTTTCGCGACTGAGCGAGGCATTCCTACGCTGCCCGAATTCATGTCCATCTCGGTCGCGCGTCGTGTGAGAGGGGAATTCGGACCCGCCAAGGTCGTCGCGGCCAATAATGTGTTTGCGCACACTGACGACATGATCGGTATGGCGGACAGCGTATGTGAGCTCCTCGCCGACGATGGTGTTTTTGTGTTCGAGGTTTCGTACTTGATGGATGTGATCGACAAGATGCTGCTCGGAACCATTTTTCACGAGCATCTGTGCTATCACGCGGTCCGCCCACTCCAAGCCTTCCTGAAGCGCCGGGGTATGGAGCTGATCGATGTCAAGCGCGTGACCATTCAAGGAGGTTCGCTAATCGGAATCGCTCAACGAATTGGAGGGCCACGCAGAGTTCAACCTTCGGTGGGAGAGTTGATTGCGCTAGAGGACCAAAGAAGACTCGGTGATCCAGCCACCCTCCGCGCATTTTCGCGCGAGGTCGATAGGGTCCGCGACGAGATGCGTTCCTTGTTGCGCCGGCTGCATCAGGAGGGAAACACGCTCGCTGGGTTCGGCGCGGCGCGGGGTGGCACGCTGTTGCTCTACCACTTTGAACTTGGCCCGCTGCTGTCATTCATCGTTGACGACAATCCGGAAAAACACGGGATGTATAGTCCGGGCCATCACATTCCGGTGCTGCCGACTTCCGCGCTTTATGAAAGAAGGCCGGAATACACGGTGATTCTCGCGTGGGTTCATTCCAAGCCAATCATTCGCAACCACCAGCGATATCTTGAACAGGGCGGCAGGTTCATTACCTGCTACCCTCACATGATGGTCGTGGACAGGTCGACTCAACCGTTCTGGTAAAGCCCACCATTTGGGTAGGCCGTTCAGATCTGTCCAGCGGCAGTTCACCTACGATTCTGCGCAAGCCAATCGAAGGCTCGACGCTGTAGATCTCCCATAAAGGCGGTCGCCTTTGGGTCGGACTCCTCGGGCGCCCACGGCGCGAAGAGAGTACGTTCGGGCGAAAAGGGACCGTTCGTTGTTTCATGGATCACGAACATGTCGCTGTGAATGATCAACGTATGGAATCTCGGCACGGATTGCCGATAATAGAAGCATCGGTCGCCGCCAGGCGGACCCAGCTCGACGATGTCGAAAATTCCTCCTTCGTCATCGAATAGAATCACATCCGCGCAACCCTCGATCACGTGGAAGGATTCCGATTTGTCGATGTGCTTGTGGGGCCGCAAGTACGTCCCTCTATGGAGCGCGATTAGCATTTCCTGCACGGCCGCATCAGGGCCGGGATGCGCGTTGATGCGAGCGCGCCCTCGTGCCGAGCGAACGGCCTCGATCTTTACGCGGCAGATGCCCATAGATCCGATCCGGATGACTTCACCAAGGGGAGCCAACACCGCAGGCGAGATCTCATTCATCGGCGATTCGGTCTCTTTCATGCGTTAGAACTCCAGACGGGTTGGGCTGATGGGAGAAATGGACGCGAATCGCCCACCCGAATCGGTAAAGGCGGTAAAGGCTTTTCGAACTCGAGCCTCGCTTTCAGCGCTCAATCCGAGCAGGCACAGCCGAATGCGTTGGTTGAACAGTTCAGAGGGGGGAACAATTGGCAGTCGTGAACCCGGCAGCAATTTCCCGATTTTACACGTGTCGCCGTCGGCGATGAACTGGATCCATGGGGCAATCCGCATGAAATTAATAAATTTGGTGGACAGGTGTCCTGCACCGAAGACGGCGACAGGCCCATGATCTCGCACAAAATGGTCGAGGTAATCCTGCAGGCGCGCCGACCGCGGGGCATGCTCACGGCCATACATTTCGCCGATGCTCAGCTCCGCGCTCACATCAAACGTGGGAATCTCCACTGGCTGAATCTTTTCTGAAACCCGCACCATAGATACCAAGGCATTTTCAATCGGATAGGGGTAGATTTTCACGAGCAGCGGCTCAAAGCCAAGACGCGCGCAAGTCGCCGCAAGCGTCGCATCCGTGAAACAGAAGACGTGTTCCTCCCAAAGCGTACTGTAATCAAAGTGAGTCAGGCTCGGTCTAAAATCAGGGACCTCGAAAACGGCCAAGCCGCCAGGACGGACGAGTGCGCGGACAGCCGCCGCGAATCGGTGGATGTCATGTGCGTGTTCGATCACATGACGCATCACTAGAACATCTGCGGGCCCATTTCGCTCTGCAATCAGGCTGCACCGTTCCGGCGTCAGTCGGTCTTGCACCGTTTCAATTTCCGCCCGGTCAGCGTCGACCTCGAGGTCCCGTCGCGGGTCAAGTAAGTCGGCGTGCGCAAAGCCCAATCTCCGGAAGCGTTCGATGACAGTCGTATCTTTGTAGTTGGAGCCGATGATTCGGGCGTCGCGATGGAGGCCGGCTAGCGCGAGAATATCGCGCACCATTTCGTCGAGATGGCCTTCTGCTTCACGGTAAGTGATCCATGGATATCGGGGTTTTAGGGCTTCTGGGGGGGCCACGGCCTCCAACTGGAGAACAGCACAATCTTCGCACTGCATGAGCGCGAACGGAAACTGTTCCTCGATTTCGTCGGGGGCGGTCAAAAACCGATTGCATATCGGCTGAAACCCGAGATCAAGGCGTTTGGTGAACCGGGTCGATCCACAGATCCGGCATGCGACGGCGCGGATGCATGGCCGCTCGACAACATACTGGCGATTCATGGCGTTCTGTACCATACCGAAAGCCGGTGCCCCCGGAAGAAAATCTTTCAGACTCGTCACCATTTTGCGCTTGAGACTATCCGCACCGTTCGTAAGCGTTTATGGGAAAAAATTTCGCGAGGGTGACCCGTGGGAAATGAACCGCTAGACCTGACGATATTTGTACCCTGTTACAACGAGGCGAAGCTCATCGAACGTACGCTGGATACGATTCGTGAAGCGGCGGCCGGTTTCCCGTTCCGGTATGAAATTCTCGTCTATGACGATGCCTCGACGGACGGCACGTCGGACGTGGTCAAAAACTATATCCGAAAACACAATTTGCCCTCGGACCTCATCATCCTCGAACGCTGCGAAAAAAACATGGGCATCGGCGTGAATTATTTTCGCGCGGCGGAACGGGGACGGGGAAAGTATTTCATCGTTCTTTTTGGCGATAACTCCGAGCCGGTCTCGTCCATTCGAAAAGTCTTCGATTTGCTGGGGAAGGCCGATGTTATCATCCCCTATATCGACAGCCGTCTGTTCGGCGGCCGTTTCAACAGCGATCACCGCAGCTTTTTCCGGCGTTTTTGTTCAATTAATTTTGCCCGTCTTGTGCGGCTATTCAGCGGCCACAAGATTCACTATTTCAACGGCTTTGTTATGCATCTTCGCGAAAACGTGTTGAAGCACCGCATTCGCACTTACGGTCTTGGCTATCAGGCCGAGTTGCTCTGCCGGGTCTTGAATGATCCCAACATCACCTTTCTTGAGGTTCGTGTCCCCTGCACAACTCGTGAGGAGGGGTCATCGACGGCGTTCCGATTGAAAAATGTGATCTCAGTCGCTGGATCGCTTCTCCGTATCCTCCATTACCGGCTGTTTGGGCCGAAAGTGCCTCCTCGAAATTAGTCGCCTCACAATCCGCGGGCCGGCTCTACTCAGGGCTCGGGCTTTATTCAAGGAAGCCGTTCGTTTTGGGGCTTCGAATTGAAAACGGCGCTCGAAACCCGCATGGCTCGGGCGAAAAATCTTCCTTTCGGCGTGAGGTGCCATCGGCCGTCTCCGCCGCAGTGAACGAAACCGGATTGTTGAAGCCCCTCGAGCCGGCGCTGGACCATGTCGTCGACTGGGTAGTGGGCAAGGAGGGCGTCAAGTTGCATTGCGTGGCCCGGTTCTTCGAACAGTTCAATGACCATCCTCAAGGTAACTGCCCGTTCCACATGATAGAAACATTCTACGAAGCAGAAATAGAACAGAAGATGGAGCAACGAAGCCATCCCGTAGGCGGAGGCGGCATGCTCGGCGCCCGCGAGAGCGGCGCGCCAATCGGCATTTTGCCAGATCAGCCAGGTCAGCGCAGGCGTGGCAGGAAATGAAAGTAGGGCTGCAACACTCATGGCCTGAAAGCGCCTTGGTGTGGGCCTCACGTGCATCAGCAGGAGATGGACGACAACCCATCCAATGAATACGACAACCGCGGCTATCACTCCGACCGCCATGTCAGCCTCCTTTGCCAAGATTCAGAAATCGTTTGGCAAAGATGCCAATTTTTGCTGCGCGGATACCTCGAGAGGTCAGCCGCAGGGTGCGGTCGTTTTCCAGAACGGCATATCCTTTGGAGACAAGAAAGGGAATGCGCCAGCCATAAATCTTATCAAAACCGTTTTTGCCCTTGTATTCGGCGACCAATTCCGCAGTGGTCCGAGGTTTCTTGTCGAGGAGCAACATCAGCGAAGTGGAAAACCCGCCGTTGAACGCGAAAAAATAATCGATGAAACTGTGAATGTTCAGCAGAAGGATTAGGCAACCGGTCAGCGCGTCGACCCACTCATGGGTGGCCTGCCAAGCTGTACCAAGGAAACCAAGGTCTGGCGGGGTCATATAATAGAGGCCCAAATAAAGCGGCGCGGAGGCTGCCATCATGGGAAAAAATAATTTGCCGTGCCGCCGAATGTGCAGGATATGGCAAAGAAGGGCCGAAACGGGCACGAAAAGGACAAACACGGCGGCGGACAAGATCAGCCCTTTCATAAGAGGGCCTCCGATTCCAATTGATCCAATAAAGACTCCAGACGCTCGATTTGCTCGCGCCTCCGCTTCGTCGGATCGATATGTCTCTGTGCAAAGCCTCGGCGCGCCGATCCATCGGGCAGAAACTCGTTCAAAAGGATACAACACCATTTGATGCCAAAGACGGGGAAGAGCAGTTGCGTTCGTGCTTCGAATTCGGGTGGAGCCCCGGCTGCGGCCTGAATGATCTCCAAGGCGTCCGGCATCCGGTCTCGGGGAGGAGGAATCGCGGGTTGGAGAAAGAAATCAGCGAAAGTTTTCGCAGGGTCATCCCAGCCTGCATATTCAAAGTCGACAAACACCAACTCTCCGCCGGGTCTCAAGATGGAATTGTGGAATCCAAAATCTGAAGGCGACAGCACCATCTGCTCGCGCGTCAAATGGGCTTTCTCAACGCGCTCAACCTGGGACTGGACCCGATCGCGCACCTGTCGCCAGAGTGGGATCAAGCGCTTTTCGACAAGTTGCAGCACCTGTGCGCTTTCAGGTGAATCAGGTTGAATCGCCGACAAGCGGGCCACCCGTTGAGCAACCAGTTCCAGATGCCCTAGCGCGGAGTCGCGTGAATCGGCTGCGGGCGGTAATCGGCTCGCCAAAGGCGATTGCCGATGGCGATTCAACTCTGCGAAAAAAGTTAACGCCTGATTGACATGTTCGCGCGTGAGATTTTCCCGAGTGATTCGCGAGCCGCGAATATATTCCATCAAGGCGATTCCCGCGTCATGATCCCACGCGATCAGGCGCGGCGTGGAGGAAAGGCCCGCCTGTTGGCAAAAGAGGAGGAATGCGGTCTCCGACGCGATCCTGTCGCGGGAGTCGGAGGGATGACGATAGTAACGCTTGAGAAAATAACGAGTCGAGTTGGTGTATACAACAAAAGCCTGGTTGTTACGCCCGCCTTCCGTTGGTTCTACCGTCACGGTGCCGGCATCGATTCCCGCCCTTTTGAGTAGACCCTGCACATCCAGAAGGTCTGAATCCTTGCCCATCCGGCTCATGATTCCAGGATTATAGAGGAGATTTCACTCCATGACCGAGCGGACCGCCAGCGGGGATCAGGCCTGGATTTTCCCTCCGGATCAAACAAGATGCGGCGAACCGATGGCGGGAAGGCGGCGTCCTCCAAAAATTCGGGCAGGTCGTCAATAAACCATTCGCAACCCAATTCGGCAATTCGGGCTTGTTTGGCGGCTTTGGTCGGCTCCAGGAAGAGATCATTCGGCGCCAAGATTCCATGAGGCTCGCCAACCAGACCCTGCGAGCGCAGCCATTCGCGCGCGAATGCCTGCAGATCATAGGGAGGCCCCAAAAAGGGGCGTGGCGTCTTGTGGCTGATGATGATAGGCCGATGTCCCGCCCGTTGTAGCGCCCCAAGCGCCTCGTGAACGCCCTCAAAAGGCTTGGCCTCTGCAAGGCCGGGGCCATAAACGAATCCCTGCAATTCGGTAAAATCGTCCTCTCGCCCGATGGCGCGCAGATAATCGCGAACATCGTCTTTTCCAGGAGGGACTGAAGGCGGTATGAGGCCCCGTCGTACGGCGTGCCGGTGGAAGACCCCTCGGTAATCGATGATTGTATTGTCCAAATCGATGCCGATGATCATGAAACGAATGCTTTTGTCGCCAGCCGCGTTTTTACATCGTTCGCGAGTGGTACACAACGTAGGCTATGAAAAAATTGCATTTTTGCGAATACCGATTGACCTGAAAGTTTCAAAGCGGTGCCATAAGGTTTGGAATGAATAACCATGAGCAGGAAAAAGAAGCCCCAATCGAAAACCGCGGCTACCCCCTCGGTGAAGCAACCCTACCAGTCGCCTGAGCCGGTGACGCCTCGCCCCGCCCCGCCAAATCAAACGGCCACCGGAACTCCGAGGCGTAGACCGAATGGGTGGCAAATCGCCTGTCTCTTGTTGCTCGCCGTCGCCGCCTTTATTCGCTTCTACGATCTGGGGCACACCGACCTTCGAAGCGATGAACTTAATTTTTTGAACTGGTCGATTCGAAAACCATCTATTTCCGAACTTTGGAAGAATCCGCCGTGGATGGATCAAATTCCGCTGGCAGAATCCGTAGCCATTCTCTGGGCCCGCGTCTGGCCGCATCCGGCGAGCGAAGCTTCTATCCGAATCCCATTCGCGCTGCTTGGATGGATCACTGTTGCCGGGCTGGCGTTATGGGCTGGCTTTCGCCTCAGTTGGCGCATCGCATTTTTGTTGTCCTCGTTTCTTTCTTTGCTGCCATACCACGTACTCCAGTCCCGCGAGGCTTATTATTACATCGTGGGAATGACTTTTACGGCCGGCCTGACCATGTTGACGGTGGAGCAAGCTTCCAGGCTGGCTGGCGGCCACCATTTGCGCATGTCGCAACTTGCCGCATGGTTGGCGTGTGCGGTTTTAGCGGGTCTTTCCCACATGGCTATGTGGGCTTTCACGGGGATGTGTTGGCTCGTCAATTCGTTTTCAGGTTGGCGAGGTCTCGGGGAAAAGGAGCGGAAGAAATTTATGATCCGATGGGCGGGGGTAGGGGTCATTTGGATAATCATCATGCTCCGATGGATTTACCGGGCTCTCCAAAAAATCTTGGAGGCACAAGCGCAGGAGGGCGTTCTGTCGGATACAGGGTTCATTGGAGGTGCCCTTGAGTGGGTGGCGCCCCGGGTATTGCCCATGTTTCTGCACGGATACAATTCGATTGGATTCGGGCTTCTACTTGCAGTTCTCGGTTGTGGTGCCGCAGTGCTTTTGCAATGGCGGAAGCTGGATCTTCGGCTGCGCACAGTCTCGGTCCTGGCCCTCGGGGGAATCGCTGCCGTCTACGCCTACGTCACGATCGTTGGAAGAGGGTCTGCGAAAATTACGTATTTCACGAGCATCTTGCCCGTTTTTGTCCTTTGGTCTGCCGCCATGGTAGATCGGGCGTTGCATCTTCATGCGCCTCGATTTGCATCGTGGATCGCTTTGATGGTCGGCGCGTTCGTGACGACGGCTGATGCGCGGCCGGCTTGGATGATGACCCGATTGGAGGGGAAGCCCGTGCCCTATCGAGCACTTCGAGAGCGACTCGATTCTCTGTTGCCCCCAGGCTCGGTCGCGATTGTCGACCGATGGTTTGAGCCGTGGAACGAGATGGCTCGTTATCTGCCGACGAATGTGGCGGTCACATTCACAGTACCCGACGAACCACTTGAAAATTATATGAAATTGCAGTGGCGCGAGGTAACTCGAAAAAAGATCGAATCCGGTAGCATCGATGCATTCATTAGGCTGGCCCGCAATCACGAGGAAAAAATGGGATTGTGGAAATGGCCAGAATCCTGGTTTGCCCGCTCGGATTCAGTGAGCAATGCACCGGCCTATTGGCTACGCGAGCGGGGATTCGCACCCGACCAAGATTACCATCAGCGCGGGGACGCGCGAATTCGCGTGGAAATCTTCTACAATACCCGCGAAGACGCTATTGCTAAGGCCATTCACTCAGGTCGGCGGTTCCCGGTGTTTTTTGGGGCGGATTTACCACATGAAAAAAGCGGCCCTTTAGGTTTCCTGCGATTTCGGACCCAGCAATTCTTGGATTGGCGGGTGCTCGGTACAACCGGCTCATTTGAAGTGATCAATACGTATTCGGTACCTTACGAGGCGGTAATAGAACTCTCCGGTATTGCCCCGTTTGCTAGCAAGGTCGTGCGGGCATCAACCGGTCATGCCTACAATTTTTCGCAGGGCATCCTGGGCGCCTGGCCAATCGGTCCAGTCGTTTTGCTGCCAGGCACCAACACGATTGGGCTAAGGGATTTCCAATCCGGTGGCGCTGCCTCACCTCTCTACATCTCTGAGATCCGGGTAAGGCATTCGGGCCGTGATCCAGATGCATCCGAACCTCCAGAGAAATGAATCCCTTTCATTCCGATTCCGTGACTCAGAGAATCCGTTGTTGACCAGATACTTGACGCGTATCCTTTACATTCCTCACTGGTTCAGGGAAACGCGATGTGCGAAAAGTGATATCGCAAACGTCCCTTGCCGCATATTTTGAAATATGAAAAATAAAGGCAATGCATCGGTCATAAAGACGCGCCACCGATTGGCCGGTTTGTGCCGGCAGATGGCCACGGAATGGGATTCGGTCGCATCGCCGGCCCAATGCTGATCTAACTATGATTTCAACCCGAAGAGTCTTTGCTTGACCTCATGGAACAAGTTTCGTCAACCAGCAAGGCAGCAGCCAGGGTCGCCGCTCGTCGATTGGCGACGTTCGGATTGATACGACGCGTCGGGATAAGGGGTGACCGGAAAAAATATTACCGCACCGCCGATCATCTCGGGACTGCGCTGAAAGAGGGCGTTATGGCGATCATGCGGCGCAGGCTGGAGACCGCATGGGCGGAAATAGACGACTTGATCGGACGGATTGAGAGAGTGAACGGCGAATTGGACGAAGTTGATGGGAGATTTTTGCTGGAGCGCTTGCGATACGCGAAGGGGTTGAGCCAGCGCTTCGCGGACGCTTTGAACAGCCAATGGCTCGAATTGATAGCCTCTTGAGTCGAACCATCCATATTCGGGCACGCCGCGGCTGGCTGGACTTCGATTGGCGGGAGCTTTTTGAGTCCCGTGATATCCTGACCATGCTGGTGATGCGCGAATGGTCCGCGCTGTACAAACAAACTATTCTGGGGCCTTTGTGGTTCATCATTCAGCCGACCCTGATGACGGTGGTCTTCACGGTCATCTTTGGGCGAATCGCGCAAATACCGACGGACGGAACGCCTCCATTCTTGTTTTACTTATCCGGGATTTTGTTCTGGAATTATTTCAGCGGTGTACTTAACCATGCCGCATTGTCTTTCGCATCGAATGCACACATTCTGACGAAAGTCTATATTCCCCGTTTGTTGATCCCTGCGGCGGGTGTCATTGCCCAACTGGCGCATTTCGCAGTTCATTTACTGCTGTTTGTTGTTTTCTACGCAGGGTTTTGGATCCTGGGTGCGACAGTTCATCCGACACGTTGGGTGGTAGCTATCCCGTTTGCCGTTTTCCAAGCAGCAGTGGCAGCGCTCGGCGCCGGCCTCCTCGTGTGCGCCTTGACGATCAAATACCGTGACCTTCGTTTCGCTTTGCCTTTTTTCCTGCAGCTGGCCATGTATTTGTCGCCAGTTGTCTATCCCCTTTCCGCTGTCCCCGATGGGCGGCTTCGTGTCTTGTTGATGATGAATCCAATGACCGCCGTGATTGAAATCGGACGACTCGGGTTGCTAGGCGAGGGGTCGCCGGACCTGCGCTGTATCGCCTTGGGCTGCACAGTCGCGCTAGCGCTCCTTGTCGCGGGACTGATTTCCTTCAACCGCATGCAACGCACCTTTGCGGACATTTTATGATCCTCCCTGCCATCGAGGCCCGACAACTGACCAAGCGTTACCGACTTGGGTCTATTGGACGCCAATCGTTGGCGGATGAAGTGGCGTGGATTTGGGCTCGAATTCGCGGACGCGATGCGGATGCGGCAGTTGGCATCATAGGTCGGAGTCGAACGCGCCCGGCTGTCCATACGGCCCTGGATGGAGTTTCATTTCAAGTCGCGCCGGGCGAAGCGGTTGGATTGATCGGCCACAACGGGGCAGGGAAGTCGACGCTTTTGAAAATCTTATCGAGGATTACGGATCCTACCTCCGGAGAAGCTTTCCTGCGCGGCAGGGTCGGTTCGCTCTTGGAAGTGGGCACGGGGTTCCACCCCGATCTGACGGGGCGCGAAAACATATTCATGAGCGGAATTCTTCTCGGCATGCGCCGGCAGGAGGTCAAAGCCCGATTTGATGAAATCGTGGATTTCGCTGGGGTGGAGCCGTTTATCGATACGCCGGTCAAGCGATACTCCAGCGGCATGTTCGTCCGTTTGGCGTTTTCGGTTGCAGCGCATTTGGAAACCGAAATCCTGCTCGTGGACGAGGTCCTAGCGGTGGGGGATTTGGAATTTCAGCGAAAATGTCTGGGTAAAATGGATAGCGTGGCCCGCAGCGGCCGAACAATCCTTTTTGTAAGTCATAACCTCGCATCGGTTCGCAGCCTCTGTAGCCGCGGAATCGTCCTGAGAAAAGGCCGGATCCAGTTTGACGGAGCCGCCGGTGATGCCGTCAACGCCTACATGCAGAGTTACGCTGAGGATGTTTCATTTGGCAGGTACAAAGCGCCCCCCGACTCGCTGGGCCAGCGGGATGCTTGGATTGAGGAAATATGGCTCGAACGAGGTGCGAAAGAGACGGCTTCCTGCCCGTCGGGCGAAGATCTTGAAGTCGTGTTTCGTTATGGGGCGCGCGTCGAAGGCCTGCCGATCCACGTCGCTTTCTGGATTTGCGACGAGCTTCACCAAAAACTGATTCAATTCGGGCAGCGGTTCAGGCAACCAGCAGGCGCGCCCTCCCAGCGACGGGGATCCATTCGGTGCCGTATTCCGCGCATACCTTTGATGCCGGGTCGCTACAAGCTGCATGCCGCTCTTTATCTCCGTGGTTTTTTGATCGATCACGCGCCGGATGCGTTTTGGTTCGAGATCCAGCCGGGTGATTTCTTTGGCGACGGACTCGTCCTCCATGCTGCGGAGACCCGTGTTCTTGTAGATCAGCATTGGGTGGTTGAGGAATGAAAGAGGTTCCCTCCACGAGGTCCGAGCCGCCAATCACAATTATTACGCCGGCGCGCGATTACGGATATTTTATACGGGATGCGATTGAAAGCGTCTTGGAACAAATGCTCGATGAAGATGAGTACATCGTCATCGATGATGGGTCAACAGATGACACGCCTGCTATTTTGCGAGAGTATCGAGATCGCGTTCGATACCTTCGTACGCCGGGCATCGGAGCGAATGAAGTTCGAAGATTTGCTCTCGATCACATCAGAACGACATGGTTCTTTAATTTGGACGCTGATAACTTGCTTGGAGACGGAGCCCTTATGGCGCTGCGTACCGCTGCGGCCAAAGTTCAAAATGATCGTAGCGTGGCTTTTTTATATCCGTCGATTCGGCGACTAGGTCTTGGTGTTAACAAATTAATCTTGGCAACGCCCGTTGAGCTAAATCAACTGAAGCTCCGAAATCATCTTGATGGCAATGCTCTTTATCGAACAGCGATCGCCCGGGAGATTCCTTTTGATCCTCAGTTTCCTACGCAGGATGATTATGACTTTTTCTTAAGCGCGTATGAGCGAGGGTACCGTGGCGAGCCGGTGCCCGAAGCCATACTAATCTATCGGCTTCATTCAGGAAGCATTTCGCAGACTGTCTCGCGCTCCGCTACTCAAAAAAATACGTGGCGTGCCATCACGTCCAAACATAAAAGATTATATACACCCTCTGAACTGCGCAAATCTCGTACGGAAATAAATAACAGAATACGCTTATCGATTATTCATACTCGTTCTCCGTTTGCATCACTTACCCAGAGAATACGAGGTCTGTGGGTTATGGCAAAATGCGGATGCTGCCACGCAGAGATGCTAAAGCAGTTGCATTACACCTGCTTTCCATCCCGATATTATTCCTCTGTGATTCCAACCTGTGATATTTTTTATTTCTTAACACCCTCATACGTCACAAGAGAGCTTTTGGATTTGTTTTCAGCAGGTATGGAGATTCCGCGTGAGGAACTGCTGGGGCTGGCTGGCCTTTTCAAGTGGGATGTTCGGTGTGATAACAACCTACGATATGCACACATAACGCTCCAATCACTGTATTCGCCCCCCAATTCTTCTATATTATTCAAACAGATAACTCGTATAGCGTGGCAGGCGTCGCGAGCAAAGCTGATTGTGGCTGATTCCGCGGAGATTGGATTGCATGTTTTGGCGTTGGCAATTCGCAAATGCTGGAAAAATCAAATTGTTGTCTGGTGGCGCACGATAAGAAATACGAACTCATCCAGATTACAATCCTCGATATTTCAATCTCTTTCAAGAGCAGATCGGATTATTGTGTCGAGTCGACGAGATCTGGAATTTTTTTCAAAAGAACGCTCGCTAAGAGAAAGAGTGTTATATGTGGAACCGTTTATTGACCATTTATTTTGGCGTCCAATAAATCCAGGACCTTGTTCAAAAACTTATGATATATTATGCATCGGGGAACGCAACTGGCTGGATATAGGATTGATACAAAAACTAGCGTCTAGTGTGCCTAATCGCTCCTTCGCTGTTCATATTCTGGATGGGTATCCTTCGGAAGCATTTTCGCAAATCAAAAATCTGGAATATTTCGGCCCAGTATCTTTCACGCGAATTCGAGATCGAATGGCCACGGCGAGATTGGTCTTGATACCCGTACTGCAGGATCAATGTTCGAAGTGCTTGACCTGGATACTGCGAGCTGTTGCTTTGGGACGGACTGTTGTTGTGTCGGGTCCGTCTGAAAACGAGGAATCGGTAATTCGGTCCGAATCGGTTTTCTGGACGAAATCATCGAATATCAGTTATTTGGTAGAAATCATCGAAACGTGTCTTCAAGGGTCTGATCGCGAATCCCATTCTAATGTATCGAGTCACGCTTTACGTAAAGTTTATACGATAGAGGAGGCTTTCCGAGCAATAGCGATGGCTTCGCCTTTTAGGCAATACTCTTTAGATCAATGGTCGCAGCCAAATAAGGATGAATGTATCGATAAGGATCAGCATAAATCGTATTTGTAAGTGTCTGTTACTAATTGCTATCTATGCGCATCGGGATTTTTGTAATTGCGTATAACGCTGAGCGGCATATTGCGAAGACGCTTTCTCGGATTCCGGCTGATCTTTGGAAGGCCATTGATGTGGTCTATGTCATTGACGATTGCAGCACGGACGACACGACCCGCGTCGCGCTCGGGTTCAAGCCGCCGATTGATCCGCAAAAGTTCGTTGTGTTGAGGAATCGCGTCAATCAACGATATGGCGGCAATCAGAAGCTCGGATATCAATATGCGATCGATCGCGGGCTTGATGTTGTAGTGATGCTCCACGCGGACGGACAATATGCGCCAGAGGTCTTGCCTCAGCTCTTGGAGCCAATCATCCGAGATGAAGCGGATGTGGTTCTCGGTTCGCGAATGATTCACCGAGCGGATGCCCGAAAGGGGGGGATGCCGCTGTATAAATTCGTGGGGAATATTGTGCTCACCAAGATAGAAAATGCTCTTAGTGGGATGCGGCTCAGCGAATTCCATTCGGGATATCGCGCCTATCGGGTCGATTTTCTCAAAACAATCCCGATTTGGGAAAACTCCGACGAATGGCATTTCGATACTCAAATCCTTTTCCAGGCGCATGGGGCCGGAGCTCGGATCCGCGAAATTCCGATCCCGACATACTACGGTGACGAAATTTGCCACGTAAATGGAATCATTTACGGTTTGAATTGCGTGCTGAGTGCGCTGGCTTTTTTTTTACACAAAAGCGGATTCCTCTACGTGGCGAAATATGATGTTGAGCGAGAAGGGCATCGATATCCGGAAAAATTTGCCGATCCAGGATCCAGCCACTCGCTGCTATGGAGCTGGCTGACGGAGCAGAATCTGCGCGGCGCGCGAGTCCTGGAACTTGGGGTGGGGGATGCAGCCCTGACCCGCCGACTGTGGGAGGCAGGAGCGATTGTGGATGGTGTGGAATTGTCCGAGTCGTCAGCGCGCCGGGCGGCCCCATACTGTCGACGTGTTTTGCAGTCCGACCTCAATGATTTTGACCGTTTGGAGATCGAGCCGCCTTACGATATTTGTGTGGCTGCCGACGTTTTGGAGCATCTACATCGTCCCGAGTACGTTCTTTCGCGCCTGAAGCGCGCCGTGCGGCGAGGCGGACGTCTGTACGTGTCGCTGCCGAATGTCGCCAATCTGTATGTACGGCTGAATCTTCTATTCGGGCGCTTCCCGCGCACCCGCCGCGGTCCTCTCGACGAGACTCATCTTCATTTCTATACGTTTCGGGACATGCGTCGGCTCTTGGCCAAAACGGGCTGGGTGATCCGGCGGGAAGCGCCGACCTCCATGCCTGTGCCGATCCTCTTCCCATTTTTCCAAAAGCCGCCGTTCTCGTGGGTGTGGTGGGTCGCAAGAAAGATGACGAATACCCTGCCTGGATTGTTGGGATACCAGGGCTTGTTTGTTTGTGAAAACACCAATTCACCGGACCTGCTGTGAAAGGTGCGCCACCAATACCATCCGGACTTGTGATGCTTCTGCTTTTCGCTATGGCGTTGACCGGCCAACTGCCAACGGTGATTCAAGCAGAATTCACGGGAGAAGATGAGCTTTTGTTTGCGAGGATGGGTGTCGAATGGATCCGGGTTGCGTTGGGTATTCCGGGAGCTTTTGAACGCATTCAAATGTTTTATTACCCGCCGCTACAAAGTATGTCCGCCGCGCCACTTATCTGGATTTGGGGCCCGGTCGAATGGGTCGTCCGTTTGCCAGGGGCGGCGGCGGCGGCCGTGGCGGCGCCGCTGTTGTTCTGGATGATGCGGCGCTCCGGAGCCGCTGCGCTCGTCCAATGGTGCGCGGCTGCCATGATGTCGTTGCATGGTGTCCTGGCGAATCATGCCTATGCGTTGACGTGCGGACTTTTCGCCGGGAGTTCGATGCTCAGCGCTGTCGGTCTCTACAGATTCGTATCCGATACCGGAGAAAAGTCTTATAAAATTGGTTGGATTGTGGCCTGTGCGGGATGGGTGCTTATGGCGGCGTCGTTGCCCGACGCCTTTTTTTATCTCCCCGTATTGGCGGTTGCTTATGCGTGGCGACGGGGTTTTCGTGTCGGTCTCGTCGAGGGAATCGGATGGGGATTGATCCTTCTCTGGACAGCCGTCTACGCCTTTTTTTGGTTCTGGGAACCTCGGATCCCAGGCGGAACGCACACCGGCGCGTGGCACAAGATCCACGTCGCTTTTTCGAATTTCGGAGCGTTTCGTATACGCGAACTGTTCGAGTCATTTGCTGCCGGATCTTCGTGGCTCGCGGTGATGCTTGCTCCGATCTGCCTCCCGCTCGGATGGCGTGTTGCGGATCACGGCATGCGGGCCGTCGCTCTCTATTTCGCCCTCCCTCTAGGCATATGGACGTTCGTGCTAGGGTACGCGAATGTCCGCTCAGCCCATATGCTGCTGGCATTTCCCGCCTATGCAGCCTTGTGGTCTCTCGGAGCTCATGAGGCGGGACGCCGAATCGGGACCCGGCACCAATTCGTGGGTTTATTATTCAAGATCGTTGCCGCGACGGCCGTAATCACAGGGGTCGTGCAAGCCGTTTTGCTGCACGGGGGCGACTTCCATGAACTTACAAAACGACTTCCGGATTGGGTAGCTTACGAAGAATGTTACCCCCAAGGCCGCCGTTTGGAGATCTTGGGTCAAGCGGCCGCGGGGGTGTGGATCCGACGGGGGACCTTGGAATCGATTTCTGTTTACTCGCCCCTCGGCGGTTCCTTCGATCAGTATTACTGCGAAAGGCCGCCTATACGGTCAGAGATGGTAGGACAACTGGTCAACAATATAGAGGAGGCGAAATCCCATAATGCTCGATACCTCGCGTTACCGGCGCGTAACCCGGAGCCGCGACTGATGGCGCGGATTGCGGCGAACGAGATTCCCCTGGTCGCTAAAGTCCAGTATCGGGGTAAGGACGTCCTGCACATCTTCGACCTTTGGCGGGAACCACGCGAACCGGCTATCCTTGATGCGGAGAAGGGTCGCCGCAGATTCCGCGAGATTCAAGCCGAACAGTGGCGAGCCACGAAACAAGCGATCTTGGCGGAGGCAAGCCGTGTCTGATCATCCCGACTTAACTGTTTTGGAAGCGGTCCGCCGAAAGTTGGTCAATCTCGCTCGAAGGAGGGCTTTTTTTTTGAGCCCGCGACGCTGGTCGAATGCCGAACTTCGCAAATGGGGGCACATATTCACTGGGTCGGTTGTCAATGTTTCCGCGTGGCGCGATCTCGATAAGGAAGGGGGTCGATATCGGGATTATTTCCCTAATGCCTCTGAGTACGTGATGACCAACTACTGGGGGTCCGAAGTGCCTAACGACGGCCACCCGGACGCCATATTTCTGGACCTCGAGGCTGAATTGCCTGAGTCCTTGCGGCGCCGATTCGACGTGGTTTTCGCTCACACGGTGTTGGAGCACATTTTCGATATCCGACGCGCGTTTGCGAACCTTGCGGACATGACGCGGGACGTGCTTATCGTGGTCGTTCCGTTTGCTCAGAACGAACATTATGGGGGCGAGATTTTCGGCGATTATTGGCGTTTCACGCCTCTGGCTTTGAAAAAGATGGCATTAAGCCACAACATGGAGTTAGTCCATCTGGCGGCCAATGATACACCTTGGTACCCGATTTACATTTTGGCCGTCGCCTCGCGTCAGCCGGATCGTTGGAAAAGCGTCTTCCCTGCCATCGATTGGAATCGCAGGCTCGCTCGCGACGTGTATGTCTTCAAAAATGCTGCCTGGTGATGGCTGGCGGGGATTCACAGGATGATGCGCTTTTTCTCTTCCGAGATTCGCCCCTTCGCCGGGCGGCGCTTGCGGCATCGCCAAACGACCCGGTTCGATATTCGCTGTACGGCGCGGACGAGCTTGCCCGACGTGGGCATCAGGTGGCGATTCGTCTGGCGAGGGCTGGAGGATATCCGCGCATTTATCACTGGCCGGGATATTTTTGCGACCGCCTCCTGCGACGCAGGAGCTGGAGCAGCGGACTCTTTGCTGCAGCTTTTTCGTTTCTGACCGAAATCCGACGTGTCCGTATCGTCGTGTCGACCGTGGATTCCATCGGAATCCCGCTGCTGTGGATGAAGCGGTGGGGCCTCTTCAAAACGCCCTTGATATACATCAGCGTGGGGTTTCCTGAGCGTTTGGCCGCGATGCCGCCCGAGGGGCAAGGAGTTTACCGCGATTTGCTAGGTTTGTCCGATGTCGTGATCGCGTTTGGTTACGAAGAGTCGCTGAAGTTGAAAGAATTTTTAGGTGTGCCGTTCCAAAGCCGCGTCCGTTTTATTCCTTTTGGCGCGCACACAGGTCTTTTTTCGCTGCCGCGGGGCGATGTGTCCGATGGCCCAGATGTCCTGTCAGTCGGAGCAGACCCCATGCGAGATTTCCAGGTCATCCTTAGGACGGCAGAATTGCGGCCGGACTGGAAATTCGAACTCATCGCGTCTGCGGAACATGCGTCCCGGTTGACGCGGCTGCCGCAAAATGTGCGACTCTCCACAGATATGCCTTTTACGCAAACGCTCGAACGCATGAATTCGGCGCGGGTCGTGGCTTTGCCGGTACGGGAAAACTCGTATTCCGGCGCGACGACAACGCTGTTGCAAGCCATGGCCCTGGGCCGGGCAACCGTCGTGAGCCGGGTGGGAGCCATACGGGATGGGTATGGGTTTATCGATCATCAAAACTTGCGTTGGGTGGAATCGAACGATCCCGTGAGGTGGGCTGAAATTCTCGATCAGTTGATGAGCGACGACGACGGAAGGCTTCGGCTTGGTCAGAGGGCTCAGGCCCATGCAGCCACAAGCCTGTCGTGGCAGCGTTTCACGGACGCCATAGGCGCCGCTCTGGCTGAGGTTTCAGGCGGGAAGGAATATCCGTGAAGATCGAACTATACGAGCCGCATCTCGCCGAGCGCCGTGGCTTCGACGCCTTCTTTCGATATTTGTACCGGGCGCTGATCGCTCATGCGGGCGCACGCGCTCTGTCGGAGCCACGGCCGCTTCCACGCATGATGGTTCCCAGGGAACATCAGAGCGCATGGGCCCGTTTTGACGGCGAATTGGTTTTTTTTGATTTCAGCGATCACATTCATCTAATTGATGTGGACGCTCTGCGCATCGCCCGTGTTTATTTCAAGGCGAATCTGAATTTGGCCGTAGCCCGACGGATCCTTGCCGAGAAGGACGTCACCGACCTCATCGGGAAAATGGTGCCCTTCGCATTTTTTTCCGAGAGCCTAGACCTGTTTTTCCGAGATGCGCGACGCAGGGCCTTGTGGCGGCTTGATCGGCCCAAATACGACCTCTGTTTCGTCATGGGGGTTTATGAGAATCCCTTTCTCCGAGGAGAAAGATCCCCCTTCGAGCATCCCGACGAGCCATTGACACCGGCCCGCTACCACTTCTGGATTCGCTGGCATTTGATGGATGAAATGAAGCGAGCTGGAATCAACGGAATCTATCGCTTGACGAGCCGGGCAAATCCCCAAATCGAGGACGGTGTTCGTGTCTATTCGAATATCAGCCGCCGCGCTTTTTCGCGGGCCATTTCGAAGGGCCGAATCACCATGGTCTGCACATTGCCTCACGCCGTGTTTCCTTGGAAGGTCTCGGAAAGCTTCGCGCTCGGCAGGCCGATCCTTCTGGATTGCGAGCCGATCACCGAAATCCCTCAGCCGTTCCGTCCGCTGCAGGGCGTCCACTACCTGACGATTTTCGGCCGACTCGGCGACCCTGATACCGCCGCCTCGTGGGACGACCCGCGCTCGTATCGACTGTTGCCCCGATTGTCGCTGGCAGATATCCGAAATGCTGTCGAGAGCATACGATCTCGGCTAGCCGACGTGGAGCGGCTTCGTGAGATGGGCCGGGAAGCGAAGCGGTTTGCCGAGGAGGCCTACAATCCATCAAGCGTCGTGAAGTACATCTGCGAACAAGTGCGGGCGCGTCTGAGTCCGACCTCCCATCCATGAAGCGCGTACTCCTCATTCTGGGAACTCGGCCGGAGGCGATCAAACTGGCCCCCGTCTTCCATGAGTTGAAGCGCCGGGATTCCAAGTTTGATGTGCGATTGTGCGTCACGGGCCAACATCGGCAGATGCTGGATCCCATGCTCGCCTTCTTCGGAATGCGTCCCGATGTGGATTTGCGCATCATGCGCGCGAACCAGTCTCTCAATCCGCTTCTCTCTCGATTGATTGCGCGGCTCGATCCCATATTGGCCGAGTACAAGCCGGACTGGGTCCTGGTACAGGGCGATACCACGACCGTGGCTGCTGCGGCCCTTGCGGCCTTCCACCGGAATATCGCCGTTGGGCATGTCGAAGCCGGTCTGCGAACAGGCAACAAGAGGGCGCCCTTTCCCGAGGAGATCAACCGGAGAGTTGCCGGTGTGGTGGCGGATGCCCATTTTGCTCCAACGCGCGCCGCCATGATGAATTTGCGTCGCGAGGGGGTGCCTCGCGATCAGATCGCATTGGTGGGGAATACGGTGGTCGATGCACTGTTGTTCACCGCGGAGCTTGTTGGATCGCCGCCTCCAAGCCTGCCGGCGAAAATTGCGACGCTGCCTGAGGGCCGAAAAGTCATCCTCGTCACAGGGCACCGGCGGGAAAATTTTGGCGATGGCCTGGCTCAAATTTGCGCGGCGCTCAAGGAGATCGAGGAGAGGCTGTTGGATATCGAAATTGTCTATCCGGTTCACTTGAATCCGAATGTGCGTAAACCCGTAATGAGGGAGCTCGGTCGCTGTTCACGTATTCATCTGCTGGAACCAGTCGACTACCCATCGCTCGTTTGGTTGCTGAAACGCGCATGGCTCGTGCTGACCGATTCAGGAGGTATTCAAGAGGAGGCCCCGACCTTCGGAATTCCATGTTTGGTGATGCGTGAAGTGACAGAACGGCCCGAGGGCGTTCGCCGTGGCGTGGCTCGGCTCGTTGGCGCGAATCGGCAGCGCATTGTTTCAGAGGTGCTGCGGCTGCACCGCGATGAAGCCGCATATCGCCGCATGGCGCGGGGCGGTAATCCTTATGGCGACGGACTCGCCGCGCGTCGAATCGCCGATTGGCTGGAGAAAGGCTCATGCGATCCTTTCCGGGGCGGGGTGTAATGCTGCGGTGCCTCCGCTGGGCGTCGAACTGGTCGGCCCGCGTCGCGTCTTCTTTTCAGTCGGCCGACATTTCCGTGTTCCACGAATTCGCACCGCCGCCGAACGGGGGAGGGCACCAATTTCTGCGGGCGTGGATCCGCGAAGCGACTGCGAGGGGCTGGCGTGTCGAAGTCAATACCATTTCCAAAGACACCCAGGTCTGCCTGATTAATTCGTTCAATTTCGATCCCGAACGGCTTCGCCTTCTGCGCCGGCCAAACTGTCGAATTGTCCACCGGGTGGACGGGCCGCTCGCGTCCTACCGCGGATTCGATGACGGAACGGACCGTCGAATCTGGGAGATGAATCGAGAATTCGCCTCGGCGACGATCTTTCAGTCGCGATACAGCTTGGAGGAGCACGCCCGGCTGGGTTTTGAATATACGAACGCGGCGGTCATCCCCAACGCGTCTGACCCGACTTATTTTTTCCCGGTTCCCAGGCCGCCTTTGGAAGGTCGAAAAATCCGGCTTATCTCGACCAGTTGGTCCGACAACCGGAATAAGGGGGCCGAAATTTACGCCTGGCTGGATGAGAACCTGGATTGGAACCGGTATGAGTACGTTTTCGTCGGCCGTCTGCCGCTCCGCCCAAAACGGATCCGCGTCGAGCCGCCAGCCACAACGGAGCGGGTCGCGTCGCTTTTGCAACAAGCGGACATTTTCATCACGGCGAGCCGAAACGACCCCTGTTCAAATTCGTTGATTGAAGCGCTTACTTGTGGACTGCCGGCCATCTATCTCAACAGCGGCGGACACCCGGAACTCGTTGGCGGCGGTGGCTACGGATTTGATCGACCGGAACAGATACCTGGGCTTCTCGACCGTTTGATCCGTGAATATCGCGATGTGGTTTCCCGAGTTCGCGCGCCAAAAATTGGCGATGTTGTGGACGCCTATCTGAAAGTCATGGGGCTTCCGCCCCGGCCGGCTTGCAGGGGCATCTATGCGTAGCCGGGTACAACTGCTCGAGCACATGGCGCGGCGTTGCACCGCGCGACTCTTTGCGGCGCACGCGCGCCGCTGGCCGCCGAGATCTCGCATCCTGATCGCGCGGGATTATGCGGGATGGACATTGGACATCGAAGCGCTCGCGGTTCAGAGCATCTGCCGAAATCTGGGTCTTCGCACGGTAGATGGATCATGGATGGCTGTCAGCGACGACCAGGCAGTTTTCCACGTTGATCAATTCGTTTTGCTGAATCCGCCAGACTGGAAACGGCACCGCGTGGGTTTGGCCTATTATCACGGACTGCCCGATACACCCGGCCATCCGGAGTTCAACCTCCTTTTTGAACAGTTTCGACGGCTTCATCAAAGACTGGACGCGGTTCAGGTCAGCCACCGCGCAATGCGGGATTTCCTCGCAAACAGTGGAGTAGCGGAGGAAAAGCTGCACCTAATCCCGATCGGATTTCATGCAGAATGGTTTCGTCCTCCTTCGCCGGACGATCGGAAAAAGGTTCGTCAGTGGCTCGGATTTCCTGAGAGCGCCTTTGTCGTCGGTTCCTTTCAAAAGGATGGCAGCGGATGGGGCGAAGGTCTGGAACCGAAATACATCAAAGGACCTGATGTCCTTGTTGCCGCGCTTAAGGCGCTTCGTCTTCAAATACCGGAGCTGCATGTGTTGTTGACGGGACCTGCACGGGGGTTTGTGAAGAGGGAGCTCACCGCCGCAGGCATTCCGTGGCAGCACAGAATCGTGCGTCGATATCGTCAAACGGTTTTAATGTATTACGCGTTGGATGCTTATCTGATTGCATCACGTCAGGAAGGGGGGCCCAAGGCAGTGTTGGAGTCGATGGCAACGGCTACGCCGGTCATTTCCACGAAAGTCGGGCAGGCTTCGGACCTTATCGTGCACGGACTGAATGGTTTTCTAGTTGAGGTCGGCGACGCGGATGGCCTCGCCTACTGGACTGGACGGGTTGCGCGAGATTCCGAATTGCGAGCCCGTCTTGTCGAGAATGGCATTCGCACGGCAGCGTTGAATTCGTATGACGCCCAGCTTCCGCTGTGGCGCAACCTCTTTGATTCGCTGATCGCGAAATGACAAAATGCCACTATCCTCCGGCGTGGCGACGCGTAGTCACTTGGATCGGTCTTGCTGCTTTTCGATTCGCGAATCGAATCCGCGCTGAAAGGGCCGTACGTTCTGCCCGCCGATTCCGACGGCGGACGTCCGGTCCGCAAGAGAACTTGCGAGTGTCGTACTTGCATGCCGGTTTCCCTGCCTCCCCGCTCGAGGTTCCGCCCTCCGGCGGCGGTGGCATCAAGTATCTCTGGATGGAAAAACGTTTCCCGCACTCTTTCCCAGAATCCGATATCGTTTACGCGGTTAGCAGCGCGGTGCATCCGCGCGGGCTGGAAATCATGCATGCAGCGAGGAAGGCTGGAATCCCGGTTGTTTGGAATCAAAATGGCGCGTATTTCCCGCATTCCTACGGACAGCGCGAATCCGTCCGTGGAAACTTGCGAATGGCGGATTGTTTGAGGCGGGCGAATTATGTGTTCTACCAGAGCGAATTTGCCAAAAAATCATCAGACCACTTCCTTGGGACTTGTGACTGCCCATGGGAAATTCTCTATAATGCGGTTGACGTTTCGCGTTACTCCATCTCGACATTGGAGCCCGGGAAACCGCTTATCATCTTGGCAGCCGGTTCCCACGACGATGCCTATCGGATCCCGCTTGTCCTGCAGACCTTTGATCGGGTGCGAGCAGCCTTGTCCGGTGTGAAGCTGATCGTCGCCGGGCGTTTGCGGCCTGAAGACCGACTGCTGTTGGAGAAGCGAGCCGCGGCCTATCCCGCGGGTGAACTGATCGTGATAGGTCCCTATCGAACCGAAGATGCCCCTGCACTTTTTCAGCGCGCCCATATCTTCCTCCACGCGAAGGCCACGGACGTCTGTCCCTCTGTGGTCATCGAGGCGATGGCAGCCGGATTGCCTGTCGTCTATTCTGCGACAGGTGGGACGCCCGAATTGGTGGGGGATGCCGGTATCGGGATCCCTGGCAACACCAACTGGGATCTTCATGAACCGCCGGAACCGGAAGCGTTGGCGGATGCGATCTGCGAAGTTTCTCGAAACTGGCACGAGTTTTCCCGGCGCGCTCGGAAACGGGCCGAGGAGCGTTTCGACTTGAAGCCCTGGCTTGACCGCCATGAGGCTGTGTTTCGAATGCTCATTGCATTTCAGCCATGAAACTTCGAATCGCGGTCATTGGTTGCGGGTCGGTCTCGCAGCAGTTTCATTTGCCGGCGATTGCCTCCAGCGCAGCGTTTGAGCTCGTCGGGCTCGCGGATAACGATCCGCGGAATTTGAAACGAACCGCCTCGGTTTGGAATGCCACTCAGGTCGTTCACGACTACCGGCAGCTTCGCGACCTTGATGCGGTGATCGTGGCGACTCCCCACTCGCTTCATGCACCAATGTGCGAATATTTTCTCACTCAGGGCGTCCACGTCCTCGTCGAGAAACCCCTGGCGCTAACCTCGGTAGAGGCGCGAAAGCTCGTTGAACTGGCCCAGCAAAATCGTCGGGTTCTGGCGGTGGGAGTTTTTCGACGGTTTTACCCCGTATCGGCGTTCGTCAAATCCGCCCTGCAATGTGGTTCAATGTCGGGACTCGGCCGCCTCCTCAGCGTCGATGCGGAAGAAGGCGCCATTTATGACTGGGCCCTGCAGTCCCGCTATCTGTTGAATCGATCGCTTGCGGGAGGCGGCGTGTTGATCGATACGGGCAGCCACTTGCTCGACCGCCTTTTGTGGTGGTTGCCCGAGTTTGAACCCCACGTGATATCCTTCGTCGACGATGCCGACGGAGGAGTTGAGGCCGACTGTGAATTGTGGGGTGAGTTTCAGCGGTCCGAACAGTCCATAAAGCTGAGGGTGTGCCTGAGCCGGATCCGTCAATTGCGAAATACCATTCGCCTACAGTTCGAAGGCGGATGGCTCGAAATCGGCGCGAATTCAGCCCACCGATTCGTTCTTCAAATCGATGACTGGAACGGCGGTCAGCCGATAGAGTGTTTGTATGCCGCAGAAAAGTCGCCGCTCGCCTATTTTGTTGTGCAGTTGGAGAATTTCGCCGAAGCGATCGAAAAGGGTACTGATCCCATCCATTCGGCAAATTCGAACCTCCGCACGGTGGAATTCATCGAAGCCTGCTATCAACAACGAAGCCACGTAGAGCAGGCATGGGAGCGCTGGCCGTGAAGAGGCCGGTGGTCCTCGTCACAGGTGCCTCCGGATTTCTGGGCGGCCGTCTTGTCGAGTGTTTGTTGGCGGAGGGCCGATATGCGGTCCGTGCCATGGCGCGAACGCCGGGCCGAGCCGTGCGGCTGGCCCGCAGGGCCATCGACATCGTGTGGGCGGACCTGATGGATCAAGAGCAGGTGCAGAATGCCGTTCGCGGCGCCGATATTGTGGTCCATTGCGCGTACGGCGCCGATGCGGTCAGAGAACGGGATGTGACCGTCCGCGGAACCCATATTCTAGCCAAGCTAGCGCGAGACGAAGGCGTGCGGCGCTTCATTCACATCAGCACCATTGCGGTCTTCTCGTATACGCCGCCTCCCAAGGTGACGGAGGAGACCCCGATGATCCGTTCGGGCGATCCCTACTGCGATGCCAAGATCGATGCCGAACTCGAGGTCCGAAAGACCCTTCCCGACGCGGTGATCCTTCGCCTCGGAAACGTTTACGGACCCTTTTCCGCACCGTGGACCGTCCGACCCTTGACCCATATTCGTGAGGGGAAGGTCACCTTGGTGGACAACGGGGAGGCGGATGCCAATGCGGTTTACGTCGATAATGCTGTCTCTGCGATCATCGCCGCGTTTGAAGCGCCTTCAGCGACCGGTGAATGTTTTTTTGTGACGGATGAGCCGCTCTCCTGGCGAGAATGGTATGGAAAATACGCCGAGTGGCTTGGGTTGCCTTTGCGCTCCGCTACGCGCGAGCAGATCCGCTCAATCATTGAACCCGGGATTCGGGATCACGTTGTGGCGTGGAAGAAGGAAATCTGGGATGGCATCGTTCTTCCCACCGTGAGATATGCTGCTTTTCGCGCGGCGGTAGCCCCTCGGCTAGGGCCCGCCCTCTCAAGCCTTTGGGCGAGGGTTCCGCCGTCCCTGCGCGAACGCATCGTCGGGGATCCTCTCGGGCGCTCTGTTCCCTCAGCCACCCAGCCTTTGGTCGAGGATGCTCCATATCCCTCTGCCGGCCTGTTGTCGATCTATGCGGGGCGTACCCGGTTCGACAACTCCAAGTTGAAAAACATTCTCGGTTGGCGTCCGCGTCTTCGTTTTGCTGAGGCAATCTCCCGAACGCGGGCTTGGGCCGAATGGGCCCGCCTGATCCCTCAACAATGAGCGGACCACTGGTCACGGTGCTCATGCCCGCGCGGAACGCCTCGGCGCACATCGAGACGGCGATTCGCAGCATCCTCGGGCAGACCTGGCGTGATTTTGAGCTGCTGGTAATTGACGATGCCTCGGAGGATGACACCGCGGAGCGGGTGAATCGCTTTCGTGATCCGAGGATTCGGCTCCTCAAAAACGCCCAACGGCTCAAGCTGTCCGGATCGCTCAATATTGGTATTCGCGAGGCGAGGGGCACGTGGATTGCCCGAATGGATGCGGACGACATCGCACATCCCGCTCGATTGGCGCGCCAGCTTCGATTTCTGAACAGACATCCCGACGTTTCCATCTGCGGAACTGCAGTCGATACATTCGGTGGGGAAACTGTCGGACAGCGATTGAAATATCCGGAGCATCCCGATTGCGTACGCGCCTTTTCACTCTTCCATTGCCCCTTCGCTCACCCAACGGTGGTCTTTCGGAAAAAGGACTTCGTCGAACTGAATTTGTTCTATGACGTGTCATTCTATCCCACGGAAGACTATGAGTTGTGGGCTCGCGCCCTCGTCCATTTGCGCGGCGCAAACCTCCCAGCCGCTTTGCTGAAATACCGTCGCCACGCCTCGAGTATGACCGGCGCCGAGTGGACCGATATGGATCGCCAGGCCTCGCGCGTTCAAGCGAGGCTTCTGGCCGCACTTGGCCTGCCGTCGGACACACATTCGGCAGAACGTCACCGCGCGTGGTCGATGGGGCGTATCG
The DNA here is from genome assembly GCA_025054615.1 of Kiritimatiellia bacterium. Taxonomy (NCBI): domain Bacteria; kingdom Pseudomonadati; phylum Kiritimatiellota; class Kiritimatiellia; species Kiritimatiellia bacterium. The sequence continues at coordinate 39,535 of JANWZO010000010.1, read as the reverse complement.
AGCCGTCAGTGGAATGTCTTCGAGAGGCCGAGTCATGGCTCATCGCGATCAAAAAGGCCAATGAATCGTGCCGTCTCTACACCGCCGAGGCCTTGGACTGTGTCTTGGCCGAGCGATGGTTTGTTCTCGCGATGGCCTGTGCATCGGCCGGCATGGAAATCTGGCGATGTTACGTCGAATCCCCTCTGACCGGTTCGGGGTGGTCGAAAATTCATCGGGCTTCGATTCTCGGGGCCTCGATTGTCAAACATGCGCGTATTGCACATCAACACGTTTGAGTCCGTTGGAGGCGCGGCGCGTGCGATGTCCGGGCTGCACGAGGCTTTAGTGGGCCTTGGCGTGGATTCACGAATTCTCGCAATGGACACCTCTGGCGCGAATCCGCGGGCCGAACGCGTTGCGGTTTCTTCGTGGATGCGTTCGTCCCGAATCCGCCACTTGCTCGACAACTGGCCCCTGATCGTTTATCGGCGCAAAACCGCGATGCACTGGACGAGCGGCAGATTGGGTTCGTCGGCCGATTCTCGGCTGCGGCAATCCTCCTGCGACGTGGTTCACCTCCACTGGGTTGGTTTGGGCATGCTTTCCATCCGCCAAATTGGGCGCATCGGTAAGCCCGTGGTATGGACGCTCCATGATTCATGGGCCTTTACGGGGGGATGCCATATTCCCGACGGCTGTTTGCGATACGAGGCCTCGTGTGGGCGATGTCCGCAACTGGGCTCGCGGATCGAAAAAGACCACAGTCGGCGAACGTGGATTGAAAAGTCTGTTTGCTGGCAAAATCTGAATCTCACCCTCGTCGCGCCGAGCCGATGGCTGGCGTCCTGTGCCAGCTCCAGCTCGTTGTTTCGATTGCGGCGAATTGAAGTGATTCCGAACGGTATTGATCTCCGTTTTTTTTATCCCGAAGACCGCCGTTCCGCCCGCCGCCATCTTGGCCTGCCGCTTGAAACAAAGTTGGTCCTATTTCTCGCCCTGCATGCAGCGCGAGACCGAAACAAGGGCCTCGATTTGTTGCTGGAGGCGGCCGGCGCGTCTGGCCGGGACTGGGAGCTCGTTGTAGTCGGCACGATGGATGCGAAGCTCTTTGAGAAGGTGGGCGTGCGGGCGCATCTGCGGCACGTCGCCGCGTCCAATGAGGAATTGCGGCTACTCTACTCGGCCGCCGACGTAACGGCTGTTCCCTCCCGCTTGGAGAACTATCCGAATGTGATTCTCGAATCTCTCGCCTGCGGGACACCCGTGGCAGCATTCGCCGCCGGCGGGATTCCCGAGATGATTGAGCCGGGTATCACGGGTTTCCTGGTGAAGCCATACGACGTAGACGCCCTCGCAACGGCAATTTCAGAGGCGGTTCGCATTTCGCCAACGTGCCGCGTCGCATGCCGCGAATGGGTCGAGCGGCGCGGCTCATGGCAGGAGTCAGCCCGCGCCTATCTGGCGCTGTACGATTCGCTTTTGCGATGAATCCGGTCGTCAGTGTCGTGATCGCCACACGCAATTGCGCCGGAACCGTGGGCGCCGCGCTGGAAAGTGTGCTGCGGTTCGGTGGAAACCGCGTTGAACTGCTGGTCCGTGACGGCGGCTCGACGGATGACACCCTGAAGGTGCTTCGACAATATGAGACCCACATAGCTTGGTGGGAAAGCTCACCAGACAAGGGCGTCTATGACGCGATGAACCAGGCGGTCAAGCAGGCCCGGGCGCCGCATATTTATTTTTTGGGCGCTGACGACCAGCTTCTCGAGGGGTTCTCAGCCGCCTTGGATCGACTTGTGGAGCCAGGGACTCTCTATTACGGCGACGTGCTTCTTGCATCGACCGGCAAGCGTTACGCGGGCGCTTTCGACGGACGAAAACTGGCGAGGACGAACATCTGCCAGCAGGCCATTTTTTACCCGCGGGAGGTCTTTACGCGGCGCCAGTTCGACCTGCGATATCCTCGACTGGCGGACTGGGCATTCAACATGGCCTGCTGGAGCGATCCCGCGGTCCGTTTCGAATATCTGAATCTGGAAATCGCCCTATATGAGGATCGTTCCGGACTCAGCGCGCGCCACATGGACTGGGCGTTTTACGACGACTACGGCAGCTTGCTCCGACAACATTTCCGACCGCCAGAGCGAAGGCTTGCGCTTATGCGCTATCGCCTCAGCCGGCTGTATCGGCTCGCAACCGGTCGGAGCGGCGTGAGGCCGGCACCCCTACGCGGGGCTTAAATCGTCAATCTGGCGATATGAAGCCGCGGCCCCGAAAGTCAGCGGCAGCAACTCTGTGCTGATACAGGTCTCGCCGAAGGTCGCCTTTTTACAGGGCAACGATTTGCGGTATGATTATGGCCGTATTCGGATGGCGCTGCGCCTCTCCAGTTTCGGAATCCGCGGATTTGTGGGCCGATCGCTTTCTCCGCGCGTCGTGATGGACTTCGCCGCGGCGTTCGGCACGTTTGTGGATGGAGGGCGGGTGCTCGTGGGACGAGACACGCGGTATTCCAGCCCCATGATTCATTCCGCTGTCGTCTCAAGCCTGATGAGTTGCGGTTGCGATGTCTTGGACTTCGGTATTTGTCCGGCGCCGGTTCTTCAGTACAGTGTGCGACCCTTCGGAGCGGCTGGCGCGATTTCGATCTCGGGCGGTCACAATCATATGGGCTGGAATGCCCTGACGCTCATCGGGAGCGATGGAGCGCTCTTGTCCCCGGACGTGGGGGAGGCCGTGCTGGACACCTACCATGCCGCCAAATTCCTTCGCAAGGATGCGCTGAACCTCGGCACCGTCGTATCCCGATCCGATTTTTTTGCGCCTTATCTGAAAGCGCTTTCGCAGGTGTGCGATCGCGAGGCGGTCAGAAAGGCTGGATTCACGGTCCTGATGGATCCGGTCGGAGGCGCCGGATGTCCTTTTCTTCAGGATTTCGCGAATGAGTTTGGTCTCCGGCTGGTGGCCATCAATGGAACCCCATCGGGATATCTCGCGCGAGAGCCCGAGCCCCGGCCGCGCAGCGCCCTGCAGATCGCTTCGTTCATCCGGCACGTGGAGGGCGATGCCGGATTCGTCTACAGCAGTGATATGGGACGCATGTCACTGGTCACCGAAGCGGGGGAACCCCTGAGCGAGGAATACACCCTTCCGTTGATTGTACGGCATATGCTCGGCCGGATGTCCGGACCGGTGGTGACGAATTGCTGTTCGAGCCGCATGGTGGATGATGTGGTGGCGGCCGCTAAGGCCCAGCTACTCAAAACGCCAGTGGGGCAGGCCTATGTGGTGGCGAAAATGGCAGATGAGGGGGCGCAAATCGGCGGAGAGGGAAGCGGCGGGGTGTCAGTCGCAACGTTCAGCCGCGCGTTCGACGGATTCCTGATGACGGCGCTGATTTTGGAGCAAATGGCGCGATCAGGTCTTCCATTGTCGGCGCTCGCGCAGTCGCTACCACGATACCAACAGGTCAAGAAGACCGTCCCCTGCCGCTCGATGGTGGCGTATCAGGTGCTCGAAAAGTTTCTCGGACTCGCAGGTGAATTTGCACCGGAGTCGATCGATACGACTGACGGGGTCCGCTTCGACTGGGAGGACGGATGGCTGCATGTGCGCATGTCCAATACCGAACAGGTCGTCCGCGTGATTTCCGAGTCGCGGTCCCGCGCGATTGCCGAACAGCGGGCGGAGGACGCTCTCCGGGTCATCGAACAGGGGGCCGCTTCGTGAGAGAGCTTCTCAAGGTCGGCATATCCGGAGTTCGCGGTATCGTTGGGGAATCCTTCACGCCCCAGATTGCCGTTGGTTTCGCGCAGGCCTTTGGCGCGTTCGTGGGTCGGGGCTCGGTACTTATCGGCCGCGATACGCGGCCCAGCGGATTGATGATTGAATATGCTGTAGTCGCGGGTCTTCAGAGCGTGGGGTGCAAACCCGTCTTGGTGGGCGTGGTTCCAACGCCGACGCTTCTCTTCCTCACGCGGCACCTCGCCGCGCGTGGAGGCATCATGATCACCGCGAGCCACAATCCCGCCGAATGGAACGCGTTGAAGTTCATCGACCGGCGCGGACTGTTCCTCGGCGAAGAGAAAGCCCAGCATCTCTTCGATCTTTACCACCAGCAGGATTTTCCTTTTGTCGCGGAAGCCGACATCGCGCGCGTCGCACATCAACCTTATCCCATGGAGGCCCACTTTGGGCGTATCGTTGATTACGTCGACCGGGATTCGATTCGGGCCCGGCGCTTTCGTGTGGCGGTCGATGTCGTCAACGGCGTTGGGGCCCTTTACTCGAAATTTTTTCTTGAGAATCTGCTCGGATGCGCGGTCGTCCCGCTTCACGACGCCCCCACCGGCGTTTTTGAGCGTAATCCCGAACCTCTTCCCCAGCATCTGACCGCGCTTTCGCAGGCCGTCGTTCGGGAGGGTTGCGATATCGGATTTGCCCAGGACCCGGATGGCGACCGATTGGCGATTGTCGACGAGCGCGGCGAACCGATCGGCGAGGATCTGACTCTCGCCTTTGCTTGCAAGCAGGTGCTCGAGGCGCACGAGCGGGGTCCCGTGGTCATCAACCTTTCTGCGAGCCGAGTCGTGGAGGATGTCGCCCGCGCGGCAGGCTGCAGCGTTTCGAGGACGCGAATCGGCGAGACGCATGTTGCAAGAGCCATGCTGGAAAGCAATGCGGTCATCGGCGGCGAGCACAACGGGGGCGTGATCCTTCCGCGCATCCATCCTTGTCGCGACAGTTTTGCCGCCATGGCCATCGTCCTTGAGCTCATGGCGAGGACCGGCAAAACCGTGTCCCAGCTTCGATCGGAAATGCCGGCCTACGTGGTTGTCCGTCGCAAAAATACGATCCGCTCGGAGCAGGTTCCCGTCGCGCTTCGGGAGTTGCGCCGAGCCTATTCCCATCGGCCGATGAATTTTTTGGACGGCTGTTTTATCGAATTCGAAGACGCATGGGCGCATGTCCGTCGATCGAACACGGAGCCGGTCCTGCGGATCACCGTGGAAGCCCCGCGCGCCGAGCAGGCAAACGCGTTGGCCGACGAAATCGAATCGCGGCTCAGCCCCTTTCTGGGCTGATGCGAAGTTTCGGATCTAGATTATCAGCCCGGGCGGCAGGGCCTCGCCAAATTCGGCATTTCGCCCGGCATCGTTCCACTCCGATCCTGATTCAAACGCGGCCAGCATCTCTTCGGCTGCGCCCCTTTTGCGCAAAGCATTGAGAGCCGCTGTTCGGGCTGTTTCTGAAACGTCTCGCATCCTGTCACCCGTCCGTCGGACGATAGACCCGATGGCGAACAGGTCATCATCTGTGAGGCGATCTGGCGGTAGGCCCTCCATTAGGGCTTGGAGCCATAGTTCCGCCTTGTCGGCTGATAGAACGGCGTTGAGGGGTCCGTAGGCAGGTTCGCGTGCGCCAAGGCGTCCCAAGGCCCAGCGGGCGACCCGGGGGTCCACCCACTTTCCCCTGCCGCTGACGACCTCGGCCAGTCGGTCGGCGAGCGCCTCTCGCTCCTGGGCGGTCCACCGCTCAAGCGAGGCGAGGAGTCGGATGACCTCGGTGGTCTCATAAGCGCCGCGCCGTAGAGGCGGATGGTTCGGCGTACGACCGGCGGCCAGTTCACGCACGGCCCGAGCAAGGGGTCCGGCGAGTGCGGTCTGCTGGCCGCGCGAAAGACCTCCAGCGAGGCGCCGCCAGAAGATCCAGGTCGCGCATCGAACCGTGTCGCGATTGATGTGAATCGGACCGCTCGACATGATTTTCCACAGTTGTTGTGCCCGCGCATCGTCGCCCGGAAATCCGTAGCCGGGACGCATCAGATATCCCGCGAGGTTCAGCCATCCGACTTCATGCCCCGGTGATCGTCGCCGCAATGATTCCAAGTCTCGGCAGGCATCCCAGTATGCCCGGCATCGGGCGGCGGACCAGTCTTCGCGCTTTAGGCCGGCTGCGGCCTCGACTGATTTAAAAATGGAGCTCTGCTCCGCTTCCGCTGGCGGGAGTTCAAACCACGACTCTGCGGCGCGACGAACCCGATCCACCAGAGAAGCATCAATCGCTTCGAGACTTCGGGGGTGCGTTTGTCCCATGCTCGCGGGCCGGCTCTCCCGCGCATCGAAGGTCAGCCGCCACTGCTGGGGTCCGCCGCGCGCCTGAATCCGAACATCCAAGGTCCCAATCTCGGTCAATTCGGCGCTCAAGGCCACGTCAAGAAGATCGCCTGCTCCCCGGGTCGAGGTCGTAATTTTCGTCTGGAGGGAGTCCGTCAGCACCACGCCCTCGTCAGCGAGGGGAACGATGTCACCGGCCCGGTCGCCGACTCGGCTGTGCGAGTGAGCCAATTGAAAGCTGACGGGCGCATTGACCCGAGCCCGCAGGGGAAGCGAATCCACCCGAATGCGGAGGTTGGGTTCCAGGTCTGCAGGCGCAATACACACGGCTCGTTCAGATTCCATCCCAGTGGCCGATCCGAGGGCGAGGTAATACGCGCGACCTAGGGTCGAGTGAATTCGTACGCCAGACCCTCGTTGAACGAGCCCAAAGTATGCGGCGCCTCGGGCCACTGCGAGGTCAAGCCGCGATGAAGACAAAACAGTCGGAACCCACGCCGAATCAGCCGAGCTGAACCATTGGCTGACCGTTTGCAGGAAACGTTCACGCAACAGAGAGGAGATAAAAAATCCGCCGTTGAACAGGATCGCGCTAGGCGGAATGGGCCGACCGTCCTCAGCCCGTTTCAAATGCTGTCGCAGAAAATCCGCGGCGTGCCGTGTAATGGCGGGATCTCTTGCGTAGGGCAGGCCAAACACTTGTAGAGCGGAGCCACTCCGCGCAACGGTCGCGTCCAGCGGGACCACTGGCAAAAACCCGTTCAAAAGGAATTCGCGAATTTCGTCCCGTTCCACTCGTGTTCGTCGGGATCCTCCGACGAGTCGCGCGCCGCGGTCGGGAAGGGCCACATCCATTTCATTGGGAGCGTCATTGGAGAAGAACAGCTCCTTCACGTTTCGGCAGACCGCAACGGCGGGGGGAAGCAGGCGTGCATCCAGGCGGACTCCCCAGCGCGGCTCCAAATGCAGGGCAAGGGCGAGGTCCAGGTTGTCGCCGCCGAGGATCAGATGCTCTCCGACGGCTGTGCGGTGCAGACTTGGCGTGCCGTCCGAGCGACGACGCACCTCGATCAGCGTGAAATCCGTTGTGCCGCCTCCTACGTCGCAGACCCAAACCTGGTCTCCCGGTTGGAGGATTCGTTCCCATGAGGTTTCATGCTCGGCCAACCAGGCATAAAACGCTGCTTGGGGTTCCTCGAGCAGACGGACCTCCGGTAGGCCGGCGAGGCGCGCGGCGGCAAGGGTATATTCCCGCGCGGATTCATCGAATGAGGCGGGAACCGTAAGATACACCTCCTGCTCCGAGAGAGGAGCATCCGGATGATCCAGGTCCCATGCCGTCCGCATGTGAGAGAGCAGGATCGATTGCGCTTCGATAGGAGAAATTTTCTGCACCTGCGGGTCGGCCTGCCAGGGAAGGATTGGCGCCTCGCGGTCGACCAGCCGATGGCAGAGCCAGGATTTTGCCGAATGGATGCACCGTGTTTCCGCGGTTGTGGCCATGTCTCTGGCAAAGTAGCCGGCGCGCCAGCGAGGGTTCCACCGCTCGTCCTCCGGGGTCCTCTCATGCGGCAACAATGCGCAAAGGAAGGAGGGGAGCAGATCGCGCCGCTCGCGGACGCCGTGGGCGACCCACTGATCAATTCGGAAATCATGGACTTTTCTGCCTTCGCGGTGGTCGACGTAGGCGACCGCGCAATTGGTGGTCCCGAGGTCGATTCCGACCGTGAAACGGGCGGATACCGTCATGGCGGTGCCGTTGGGGTCGTCGCCTCTTCGCCCTCCGGCTCTCGAACGCTGAATTCGAGTTTCCAGCGGCGATTGCCGCCCGATTCGACGCACCAAATCTCAAGGACGCCCAGTTCCGTCAACCGCGTTTCGAGGCGAACCGGCACCCAACCCGCGTCAGAGGCGGTATTGGCGGGCAAAACGGTTTCGAGAGAGTCGGTTTCCTGGAGTTCATCCTCGGACCATTGTTCCAGTATGACGCCTGGCCGGTCTTCCATCCGCTGGGTCGAGCTGAAAAAACGAAAGTGTGCCCGCTCGCCGACGACCAGCGCAATTTCTTCGCCCGGCACTTCGCATGAGGTTCCTTCCTCCATGCCGACAGGAGCTACGCACAGGGCATGCACCGGCCTCGGAACGCCAGGGACGGCTGGGAGGGCGGTTTCGATCCCCACGTAGTAGGCGCGAGCCGTACCTCCGCGGATGCGAATGCCGCCGCGCGTCTTAGCGCGCCCATAGCAGGCCGCTCCGCGAGCGACAGCAAAATCGAGGTCCTCATCCTCCTTTAGCCACCGGCCCGACGAATCCCCAAACCAATCGCGGAGGACCTCCAGTAATCGGTCGCGGAATATGCCGGCCTTGAAGACACCTCCGTTGAACAACACATGCGTCGGGCCGCGTCCGAGTCCGGCGTGATCGGCGAGGAATCCGGCGAGATGCCGGGTGATCGCGGTGTCCGTCTCAAACGGCAAGCCGAGTTGCCGAAAGCCCGCGCCGCGCGAAGCGGGGCGGTCGGTCGGCGCGCATCGGGGATAGAAGCCTTCGAGCAGAAGCGATCGTACTTCATCGCGTGAAATTTCGATCGAGATGGACCCGCCGATCAGGCGTGTTCCGCGCCCCGCGATGGCCAACGAGGTGCGCTCCGGGGCTTCGGGCCCGAGCAGCGTTTCCTTCGCATGGCGGCAGGCGTGCCAGAGGGATACGGACTGCCAGGCATCCAATTTATGGCCTTTTTCAGCGAATCGCTGCTGAGCGTACACAGCCAGGGCAACGTCCATGTTGTCGCCGCCCAGCAAAATGTGGTTTCCAACCGCCACTCGATGCAATTCGAGGTCACCCTGGTTGTCCCGGGCCTCGATGAGGGTGAAATCAGTTGTTCCGCCGCCCACATCACATACGAGGATGGATTCTCCGGGCTTGAGTTGTTTTCTCCATTTCTCGCCCCGGGAATCGAGCCATGCGTAGAGCGCGGCCTGTGGCTCCTCGAGGAGCACAAATTCGGCGGGAAAACCCGCGGCGATCGCGGCTTCGCGGGTCAATTCCCTCGCGCTCGCGTCAAAAGAGGCGGGAACCGTCAGAACGACGATCTGTTCCGCGAATGGACTCTCCGGATGGGCGCGATTCCAGGTTTCAATGATCGTGCTCAGGTAGGCGCGAGATGCGCCCACGGGAGAGCGCTTCGGAACGTCGCGTGGAGCATTCCAGGGCAGAATGGGTTTGCGCCGGTCCACACGCGGATAGCACAGCCAGGATTTCGCCGCCGCGATGGTCCGTACGGCGGCGTCGGCTGCCCGATCTCGCGCATATCGACCGACAACCAACGCCCCTTCCTCGTCACGGTGGGCCGGCAGAGCGCCGGACGCTAGCTCGTCGTCCGTTGGAATGTATCCAAATGACGGCAACAACGGCAGCGGCTCGACGACGCCCGGCGCGACAGCCTGGTAAATGGGGAGGATCTGCGGATGAGCATCGCGCGCATCCAGATCGACGTAGGCGAGGGCCGAGTTGGTCGTGCCCAGATCGATACCAATGGAATATTTCGGTGGCATGAGAATTTCCCGTTATTCTTTTAGTCGACGTGGATCAGGCCGGTTCGACTTCGGCTGGCGCGATCACCATGGCCGCGCGAGGAGATCCGCGCCATTCGGGCAACTCTGCGCGCCGTGCAACCCAGCCAGGATGGCAGAGTCGACCTTGTTTGGGGGTGGGTCCCGCACCGTTTATCTTCCAGAGCGCGGGATCGATGGGCGAGGGCAGCGTGAGAAGGCTACCTTCGGCTTCCGATCGAAGGGGAGCCAGATCGAACATGCGATCAAGAACTTTACGGCAGTTTCGGTGCACATCTCGCACCGCCGCGCCGATTTGCGCGTCGGAATAACTTTCGATGGGCTCCATGAGAAAATCCACGAGACGGCCTTCCCTTTGCAGGGCGGCCAGAAGCTCGACGGCAGCGTTGCGGGAGGGCTCAGCAGCCTGGGCCGTGGCCGGTTTCGCGTCCTTTTCGGAATCAGCCAAGAAGGCCCGCGCGCGCTCAGGTTCCCGAAACGCTTTCAAAAAACAACGAAAGGCAAGAGAAATCGACATTTTCGCCTCCTGAAACGAGCAAGAATGCTCGTAGGATGACATGAATTCAAGTTTGCTTCTTGTAAAGAACTTGATGGGGCGTGCGGATTTCTTGCCCGCCCTCTTGTCCCCTTTCGATGCGCGCCGCGTTCTGCCGAGACATGCGGCATTCTTTGATCGAGGTGGTGGCCGCATTTCAGGGGGAGCGCCCCATCCCCAGCGGTCAAGTTCCGCAATCCCGCTTGCAATCGCGAGGCCGAGGCAATTAGCTTCGCGCATTCCCGATGGGAAGGTGCATGTATGCAGTGGCTGATCAAAAAGATCATCGGCACGAAAAATGAGAGGGACCTGAAAGCAGCGCGCCCGATCGTTGCGCGAATCAATCAGCTCGAAGAGCAATTGCAGTCGCTGTCCGACGAACAACTGAAGGCCAAGACCCAGGAATTTCGGGCTCGCCTGGCCAAGGGGGAGACCTTGGACGACCTCCTCGTTGAGGCCTATGCCGTTGTCAAAAATGCCTGCCGCCGCCTATGCGGCACAACCGTTCATGTATGCGGCCACGCCATCGTTTGGGACATGGTGCCATTTGACGTGCAGATCATCGGGGCCATCGCTCTTCACCAGCGTAAAATCGCTGAGATGGCCACGGGCGAGGGCAAAACGCTCGTTGCCACCATGCCGGCCTACCTTAATGCGCTGACCGGTCGGGGCGTGCACGTGGTGACCGTGAACGACTATCTCGCTCGCCGCGACGCCGAATGGATGGGGCACGTCTACAAATTTCTGGGTCTGACGGTCGGATGCATCCAGAACCAAATGGACCCCGCCACGCGCCGCGCCATGTACGCGTGCGACATTACCTACGGGACCAATTCCGAATTCGGCTTTGATTATTTGCGCGACATGGGCATGGCCTACCGGCCGGAGGACATGGTGCAGCGGGGCCATTACTACGCGATCATCGACGAGATCGATAGCATCCTGATCGACGAGGCCCGAACGCCGCTGATCATCTCGGGCCCGGCCCCACAATCCGGCGCACAACATTACATGGCGTTGAAGCCGATGGTCGAGCGGCTGGTGAAGCGCCAGCGGGACCTGTGCAACAAGCTAATGGAGGAAGCCAAGCAACTGATCGAAAAGGGCGACGATGAAGCCGCGATGCTCAAGCTCTACCAAGTGCATCAGGGAATGCCGCGCCATCCCCAGTTGCTGAAGCTTCTTGAAGAGCCAGCGCACCGGAAGCTGCTCGAGAAGGTCAACAATTTGATGCTGACCGACATGCGCAAGGACCAGGCGAGGGAGTTGCGCGAAGAGCTTTTTTTCACGATCGATGAAAAGGGCCACGACGCCCACCTCACCGAAAAGGGCTGCGAGGCGCTCAGCCCGAACGATCCCGAGGCCTACGTCCTCCCGGATCTCGCCACCCAGCTGTCGGAGCTCGATGGCGATCGCACGTTGACGGACGAACAAAAGTTCGAAAAACGAGCGGCCCTGCAAGCCCGTTTCGCGGAGAAAAGCGAGCGAATTCACGCGGTCGATCAGCTCATCCGGGCCTACAGCGTGTACGAGCGCGATGTCCATTATGTCGTTCAGGACAATCAGGTCATCATCGTGGACGAGTTTACGGGGCGCCTGATGCCAGGGCGGAGGTGGAGCGACGGGCTGCACCAGGCGGTGGAGGCGAAGGAGGGCGTAAAAATCGAGCGCGAAACGCAGACGCTCGCAACGATCACGATCCAAAATTATTTCCGCATGTACGAAAAACTCGCCGGCATGACGGGCACTGCCGAAACCGAGGCAGATGAGTTTCACCAAATTTACAAGCTAGACGTGATGGTCATCCCCACGAATCGTCCCGTCCGCCGAATCGATTACAACGACCTCGTCTACAAAACGAAACGCGAAAAGTTTAACGCCGTCATTCAGGAAATCATCGATTGCCATCAGCGCGGTCAGCCGGTGCTGGTGGGTACCATCTCGGTGGAAACCTCAGAGCTGCTCAGCCGGATGTTGCGGAGGCACAACATCCCGCACAACGTGCTCAACGCGAAAAATCACGCGCGCGAAGCGGAAATCGTCGCGCTGGCGGGCCAGAAGGGGGCGGTCACGATCGCGACGAACATGGCGGGCCGCGGCACGGACATCAAACTGGGCGAAGGGGTCGTCTATCTGGACCGGGAGTTGATCAAAAGCCAAAAGACGCTCGACGACAAGGTCAATGGGAAAACGCTCCGGCAACTGCTCACAGAAAAGCCGTGCGGCCTCCACGTCATCGGCACGGAGCGCCACGAATCACGCCGAATTGACCGGCAATTGCGGGGGCGTTGCGCGCGGCAGGGCGACCCCGGCTCGTCCCGTTTTTACGTGTCGCTGGAAGACGACCTCATGCGACTGTTCGGTTCGGAGCGTATTGCGGGGATCATGGAAAGGCTCGGCATCAAAGAGGGAGAGGTGCTCGAGCACAAATGGCTGAACCGATCCATTGAACGGGCCCAGCGCCGCGTCGAGCAGCACAACTTCGCGATCCGCAAGCGCACGTTGGAATACGACGACGTGATGAACAAGCAACGCGAAATCATTTACAAATTTCGCAGCGAAATCGTGTCCAGCCCCGATGTGCGCGAACATTTGATGGCAGTGGTCGAAGATGTGGTTCACGTGCGCGCGAGCGACACGCTCAATGAGGACGACGAGGATTCGGTAAAATCGTTTTTGACCTGGGTGAATGGCATGTTTCCGATCGGACTGAAGCGGGAGGACCTGCCGAGTCCGCCGAACGCGGACGCCGTGACAGATGCGGTCGTCGCCCGCGTCCGTGAGGCATATTCGCTCAAAGTACGCGTCGAGGATCCGAACATGCTCACAGCGATGGAGCGGTTTATCGCGCTACAGGCCATCGACATGCACTGGCAGGAGTATCTCCGGAATATGGATGCCCTTCGTCAGGGCGTGGGGCTCCGCGCGTATGGCCAGCGAGACCCGCTCGTGGAATACAAACGGGAAGCGTTTGCGATGTTTTCGGACCTCATGGACAAAATCAAAACCGATATTGCGACCCGCATGTTCCGCTCCGCGACATCCCTTTCCGCCATGCGTCAGTTTCTCGCTTCACTACCACGACGCGCGGTTCACGAGGAAGCTCGTGCCCTGGGACAGTCCGCGGACACCACCGAAAGATTGGAACCCGCTCGGTCGGCGGATCCGCGACAGGGTGCGGAAGCGGCGCTGAAGGCCGCGCTAAGTACACCCAAACCTTCTCCCGTTTCATCGCCTCCGCAGGTGGGGCGAAATGACCCCTGCCCGTGCGGTAGCGGGAAAAAGTATAAGAAATGTTGCGGCGCCAATCTGTAGTCGACCGCATCGGCCGATGAGGGGTGTCGCCGGCAGCGCTTCCCGTTGGATGGAGCTGCGCATGGCTGCGGCGGCGCTGTCGGGTATCCTCCTTTATCTTGCATTTCCGCCGTTTGAGTTTGAAGAGACTGCATGGATTGCGCTGGTCCCTCTTCTTGTCGCGCTCCGGCACGAAGAAGACCCACGCGCAGCCTTCCGGCTGGGCCTGATCGCTGGATCGGTTTTTTGGATAGCATCGATCGAATGGCTCAGACGGGTGACCGTTGTCGGCTGGCTGGTCCTTGCCGTGTATTGTGCCCTCTATCTGGCGGCTTTCGCTCTCGCCGCTCGGGCCTGGCTTGGCCGGTTGGGGCACGAAAGGGCGGCGCTGAACCTGGGGTTCATGGCCTATTCGGCCACCGCATGGGCCGGCCTCGAGTGGTTTCGCAGCACGTTTGCGACAGGTTTCGCGTGGAATCCGCTCGCCGTGTCTCAATATCGAAACCCGGCGCTGTTGCAGGCCGCCGCCTGGGGCGGGGCTTATGCGGTTTCCGCCCTGATTGTCTTCATCAATGCGGGGATCGCCTTGACCGTGCTCCGATATATCAGCCGCCAAGGCCGGTGGGGCCGGCGCCCGCATATCGAAATGATGCTGGCCTTTCTGGTGCTCGCGGTGGCCTTTTGGGCGGGCGCGCGACGGGTGCGGGGATTGTCCGATGGCCCTGTGGAACTTCGGGTGGCGCTCATTCAGCCCGCGATTCCGCAAGATGAAAAATGGGATTCTGAAAAGGTATCGCTCATCTATGGTCGCCTTGAGGAACTCACGCGGGCCGCTCATCGCGCGGGGCCGCTGGATCTGATCATCTGGCCGGAAACTGCCCTGCCGGACGACGTCCGCTACAGCCAGTCCAGCTACGATCTGGTCTATTCCTTGTGCTCGCTGGGTTCTCCGATTCTGGTCGGCTCGATGGACTCCGAATGGCCGGAGGACCGAAAGCCGATTTATTTCAACAGCTCGTTTCTTTTCGATTCCCAAGGACGGGTTGTGGAACGCTATGACAAGCAGCACCTGGTACTGTTCGGCGAATACGTGCCGCTTCAGGATGCGCTGCCGTTTCTCCGAGCGATGACCCCTATTCAGGAGAGTTTCACGCCGGGCACGAATGCGACCGTCTTTCATCTGGAGAACCCTCGAGTCGCATTTTCCGTATTGATCTGTTTCGAGGACACTGTTTCGCACCTCGCGCGCCGCGCTGTTCGAAAAGGCGCACGGCTGTTGATCAACCAAACTAACGATGCATGGTTTGACCCCTCGAGCGCATCTCGTCAGCACATGGCTCAGTGCGTGCTCCGCGTGGTGGAGACCGGCGTTCCCGCCCTGCGCGCGGCCAACACCGGCGTGTCGTGCTGGATCAATCGCCGAGGCGTGGTTGCTGCGGAACTTAGGGACGCCTCGGGAAATACAATTTTTCCCGGATTTCTGAATGTCGCGGCCCGGCCTGCGCCGGAGGACCTGCCGCTGACGTTTTATACTCGATACGGCGATGTGATTCCGGTATCCGCCGGATCGGTAGCCCTCGCTGTCTTTTTTCTATTGACCCGTCGGCTCGGGGCGATTGCGAATCAATGCGGCGATAATCGGGCAGAAGCCGTCCACGGGGCAGGTGGGGACTGAATTCGCGGCGGGAATCGGGTCGCAGCTGCTATTGTTCTTAACGAACCAGCATCACGGGGAGCCGAGAATTGGCGATCAGATAATGCGTCGTGCTGCCGAGGATCATCTCACGGATCTTGGAATGCCCGTGAGATCCAACGACAATCAAATCACAGCCGAGCTCTTCCGCCTTCAGGGCTATCGACTGATCTGGTCGGCCCTCGACGACGAGGTTGGCCGCGGCGCACTCATGGGCCCTTGCGATCCGCATGGCATCTTCCGCGATGTCGCGCGCGGCGGCGAGATCGTGATGTTCGGCCACTGTAATAATGACGAGCGGGACCTGAAGCGCGAGAGCCAGCTCCACGGCCTCATGTAAGGCTTTGCTCGCAGGCGGACTTCCGTCAAAGGCGCATAACATTTTCCGGATGGGCCGAAAAGAACACGGAGTGATCAGGCATGGCTTGACGGACCGGTGCATGACGCGATCCGCCGTGGAACCGATGAATTCACCGGCCTGTTCCACGTGTTCGCCATTTCGGCCGAAAACGAGCAGCTCGGTTTTGGCCTCTTCCTGTAAGATAACGCGCGCCGGATGGCCCATCAGCAGTTTGAGCTCCGCCTCGACCCCTTCGCTTTCCGCGGTTTGGGAAAAGGCGTCGAGAACCGCCTGCCCGCGTTGCTGCAGGAGATCGCGAAATTGTTTGAGTTGTCCGCTGTAGGGTTGCGCGCCGAGCCAGCCGGAGATGTCGGCCATGAGCGGGCCTTCGAGCATGCGTGAATCGAGCACGTGAGTTCCGATCAAGCGCGCCCCGAGCCGCTTCGCCAGAAAGACGCCGTAACTGACCGCCGTCGTCCCGCAATCTGAGCCGTCGGTGAAGACTGTTATAGTTTTGATCATGAAGCTTTCTCCGGTGGCCAATCCTCTCTAGAAGCATCTTAGGAAAAGCCTGCCGACCTGTCGAGAATTTGCAGAATTACGGGTCGATGTCCGCCGCTTGCCCTGTGAGAATGGCGACTGATATTCTTCGCGAATGGCTTTGAAAAAGACGACATCACCCAGCGGATGGCTGGAGGCGTATGGCATCGTGCTGCTGACGCTTGCGATGCTGAGCCTGCTTGCGATTTTGTCGTATGAGCCCGGAGATTTGCCCGTCTTTCAGGCGCCGCCGAATGACCCGCCCCATAACTTCATCGGACCGGTCGGAGCCTGGTTCGCGTTCATACTGCTGATGGGATTCGGGCTGGCGGCTTATGGGGCCCCGGCCGTCCTGCTCTATGACAGTTTGGTCTGCCTGCTGAAGCGGGAGGGGCGGATCTGGACAAAACAGCTCTGGAGCTGGGTGCTTCTTGGCGCCGTGGCTGCCCTGTTGGAGCTTTGGGATCTCGGCGAAGCGAAGCGGTTGGATCTGAACATCACCAGCCCCGGCGGGGTGGTCGGCGAAATCCTGACGACTCGCTCCCTGATCTACATGTGGGGTCCCATTGGCACCGGCATCCTCATGGGAGGTTTGGCGGCCATATCGCTGGTTTTCATGCTTGAGATCCGGCTCGTAGCGGTGGCCCGCCACCTCTGGGACATTTTTGTAGAGATCGCCGAACGACTGCGCGAGGCACGGAGAGCGCGTATGGACCGCCTCCGTCAGTTGGAGGAGGAGCAGCGAGAGCTCGCCAAGAGAAGGAGGCGACTCGAGGAGGCGATGAGGCCGACCGAATCTACGCCCGTGGTCCGTGTGCGCAGCAAAGCCTCTGAACTCGAACCCGCTCCGATTCAGGTCAAAACGGCCACGGAATCCAAGGATGAAGCCGAAGTCGATGAAGTGGAGCCCGCCGAACCTGCGGTGTCCGCGACGACCGAGGACGAAGTCCTTTCGCCTCGCACCGAAAGTCCAGCCGTGGCGCCCGAGCGACCCCCCGTTCGAAAAAGCGACCGCTCCGCGGCTGCCGAGACTGCGACTAAGCTCGAGACACAGGATCAGCCACCCACGGCTTTATCGCCGGCAGGTGGCGCATCCTGGGTTCTACCGCCGATCGATCTGCTCGAGAAGGTGACCGGCCATCCCGAACTGGCGAGCGCCGACGTTCAGGCCGGTGGTCGGCTTCTGAAGGAGACTTTGGCTGAATTCGGCGTTGAGGTCGACATCACTAACGTCGAGCGGGGCCCCGTCGTGACGCGCTATGAGCTCCTGCCGGCGCCGGGAGTGCGCGTCGAACGGATTACGGCGTTGAGCAACAACATCGCGTTGGCGATGAAGGCGGAGACCGTTCGGGTCCAGGCGCCGATTCCGGGCAAAGGTGTGGTGGGCATCGAGGTCCCCAACCTGAAGAGCACCGCAGTCTATCTGCGGGAAATTATCGAGAGCGACGTGTGGCAGAGCGGCAAGTTCGCGTTGCCACTATGTCTCGGCAAGGATGTCGGTGGCCGTGTGCAGGTGGCTGATCTCGCAGAGATGCCGCACCTCCTCATTGCCGGTGCCACGGGCTCCGGAAAAACGGTGTGTATGAACACCATTCTGACCGGTCTACTGATGAGCCGGACGCCCGATCAGCTCCGCCTGATGCTGGTCGATCCCAAGATTGTCGAATTTTCGAATTACAATCATCTGCCGCATCTGGTTGTCCCGGTCATTACGGACCCGAAGAAGGTCGCGCTCGGCCTTCGATGGGCGATCAACGAGATGGAGCGGCGGTACAAGCTCTTCGCCAGAGTGGGCGTGCGCAACATCAAGGCGTTCAACAGCCGACCCCAACAGAAGCAGGCGGAGCTCTTTCCCGAGGAACAGTCGGCTGCTGACGCGCCACAGGATGTGATTCCCGACCGACTCCCGTACATCGTCATCGTCGTGGATGAGCTCGCCGACCTCATGATGGTGGCCCAGGCAGAGATTGAAAATCAGATCGCGCGACTGGCCCAGCTATCCCGCGCCGTCGGTATCCACATGATTTTGGCGACCCAACGGCCTTCAGTGAACGTGATCACCGGTACCATCAAGGCCAATTTCCCGGCGCGAATTTCGTTCCAGGTCGCGCAAAAAGTGGACAGCCGAACGATTTTGGACGCCGCCGGAGCGGACAAGCTCCTCGGCAAGGGCGACATGCTGTTCCTGCCACCGGGAAGTCCCAAGCTGATTCGGGCGCAAGGGGCCTATACCACGGACGCGGAGATCAACCGCGTCATCGAATTTTGGAAGAAGCAGGGCGTCCCGCAGTATGAGTCATCGATTCGGGAAAAGATCGAAGGCAAACAGGTCGAGCTCCCTGACATGGAGGAGGACGACGAGCTGTTGGAGCAGGCCATCGAAATCATCCGCCAGACGCGGCGCGCCTCCACGTCGTCCTTGCAACGGCGTCTGCGTATCGGATACACCCGGGCTGCTCGGATTATGGATCTGCTCGAACAGAAGGGAATCGTTGGCCCGGCGCAAGGTGCGGATCCGCGTGAAATCCTGATTGATTTGGATGGCGAAATTCCGGGCAATCCGCCTGAGCCAAAAGCGTAAGCGCCATGGAAACGATGGGCCAGGTCTTCAAGGCGGCGCGCGAGCGGAAGCGGATCTCCCTGTCGACGGCTGCCGCTCGGACCCGAATCAAGATTCAACACCTTGAGGCAATGGAGCGGGATGACTTTTCAAAGATGCCCGCCCCCGCCTATGCCCGTGGTTTTATTCGCATGTATGCCGAATTTCTCGGTCTCGACGCCGGACCTCTGATCGAAGAATACACCCGGCTCCACGATCCGACCGTGCGCGGCCGAGTAACTGGAAAGGGGAAAAGGCAGGTTGCATCGCCGCCGTCTCCCGTCGCTGAGGAGCGGGCACCCGCCGAGTCCGGCAGTAAGGGCGAGGTTTCTCATCCAAGGCGGATTGCTTGGCGAATCGCGCTGCCCCGTTTATCGGCATCTCAGTGGAAGCGCATCGGTTTGGCTGTGGCCGGATTAGTTCTGGTTGTTTGGGTCGCAGCGGGCGTTCGGCGCTGCGCCCGCGAGACGACTGCCCAGCCGTCGCCGTTTCAATTCCGGCGCGCCCCGCCGGCAATCGCAGAGGAACCGCCGGAGCCGTATCTGCCAATTCCCGAGATTCCCGGAGGGCAGCCGTGAATTTGCCGAACCTCCTCACGATGAGCCGGCTGGCGCTTGCTGGCGTCATCATGGCGTTGCTGACGATTCAAAAGCCATTTTTCTTCAGCGCAGCCCTTTTTGTTTTCATTCTCGCCGGGATCACGGATTTTCTGGACGGCCACATCGCGAGAAAACGCCGGCTGATTTCCTCCTTTGGGCGCCTGATGGACCCCCTGACGGACAAGGTCATGGTCTGTGCTGCGTTTGTAAGCTTCGTGGAAATTCAGATTCCTCGGGGTTCGCAACTTGCGCCCTTGGTGCCGGCGTGGATCGTCGTCGTGATTATTTCCCGAGAGTTTTTGGTGACCGGACTCCGCCTTCTCGCGGCATCCCGGGGCAACATTTTGTCCGCGGGCAAATGGGGCAAGCACAAAACCGTCTGGCAGATCGTGGCAATCGTGCTGCTGCTATTGGGGCTCGCGATACGGCACGACATTTTGCACGGCGCGAGCCCCCAGTTGCTGGCCAATTATGATTTTGCATTCTTCTACATCGCCCGCGGCCTTTCGCTGGGCGTCGCCGTGATCACCGTGGCATCCGGAGCGCTCTATTTTCTCCAGCATCGCGAATTAATCTCCGGCGGGCGGACCTAAACGGAGGGAAGAGGTTTCGATGACGCTGAAATATTGGGCAATATGCATTTGGCTTGGGACCGCGGTCGGCGCCGCGGCAGAGAGCGCGCCGGATTCGGTCGCGGGGACGGCTCCAGAATCCCTCACCCTACGAGAGATCATTCAAACCGGCGGATGGCCCATGTACGCGCTTGGCGCCATGTCCGTGGCGGGCGTGGCGCTTATTTTTTACTTCATGTTCGCGTTGAGGCGCGATCAGGTCGCGCCGCGCGAGCTGATTGAACGCCTCAAGGGCCTCGTCATCGAGGGGCGCTGGGTCGAGGCCAGGGCTGCCTGCCGGAACGACGGGTCTGCATTGGCCGCCATCATCGGTGCGGCACTCGACTACGTTCTGCGCACGCCGAAGCCGGATCCGGGCTTATTGCGCGAAATCGTCGAGGGAGAGGGCGGCCGCCAGGCCACCCTGATTCAGAATCAAACGCAGTACCTTCTCGATATCGCCGCGATTGCGCCAATGATCGGGCTGCTGGGAACGGTGCTGGGCATGTTGCGCGCGTTCAATTCGGTGGCGCTCGACCTGGCGAAGGCGAAACCGATGCTTCTGGCCGGCGGTGTGTCGCAGGCGCTGGTGACCACGGTGGCCGGCCTGATTGTCGCCATTCCCGCGATGGTCGCCTATGCCTACTTCCGGGGCCGCGTTTCGAGGCTGATTTCCGAATTGGAAAAACAGGCGGCCGAACTCGTCTCGATGCTACAGAAGGAGTAGCGCATGAATTTCCGAACGCGCGCGAAGCCCGAAACGATGGGGTTTCAGATGGCGCCGATGATCGATGTCGTGTTCTTGTTGCTCTGTTTTTTTGTGGCAAGCCAGATTTTCGCGCAATGGGAGGCGGAAATCGACATCACCCTTCCAACCGCCCGCACCAGCGAGATTCCTCGCCGGCTGCCGGGGGAGGTGATCCTAAACATCCGGGCGAACGGCGATGTTGTTGTCAACGGACGCTCACTACAATCCGCTGAACTGGGCACTATGTTGAAACGGCTTGCCCAACTCTTTCCAGGTCAACCGGTTCTGATCCGGGCGGATAAATCAGTCGCCTACCAGCATGTGATCTCGGTCCTAGACCTCTGCCGGCAAGCTGACATTTGGAACATTTCCTTCGCGACGGCTATGCCGGAGACCTGATTCGATGAAAGCGACACCCCCAGCTCCGCCGCGGCGGCGCCGGGCCTGGGCCCTGTTGGCGCTGTTGTGCGGGCTGGCCTTCCGGGCGGCTTTTGGAGTCGACCCTTCCGACCAGCTTCAATTTGCCGATGGTCTCTTTAGCCGCGGCCTATACGAATTCGCGATTCGCGAATACCGGGTCGTCACCGAACGCGGATCTCCTGCCGAGGCCGCTACGGCCCTCTTCCGGACGGGTGAGGCCTTCAAGCGGATGGGGCGTGTAGCGGACGCGAAGAATGCCTATCGCGCCGCGATTGCACGAGACCCAGAACACGCCGATTCCTACTGGGCACGACTCAGGCTCGCCGAGCTCGAAATGCAAGACAAGAACTACACCCTCGCGGAAGATGTTCTCGCAGCGCTGGAAAAGCAGGCGGGCACGCCGGCAGCCGTCCAGCCCGCGGTACGCGCTTTGAGGGCCCGCGCGCTAATTCGCCTGAACCGAGCCGGCGAGGCGGAAAACCTGTTTCGCAGAATTATTCACGAACATGCGGACTCGCCGTATGCGTCTGTCGCGCGCGTTGAACTGGCGGCCATCCTGATCCAATCGGGCTTTGGCACGAATGAAGTTCTCACACTCCTCGATGAGGCCTGCCAATTCGGGGGTTCATCACCTGTCGCATCCGAAGCGCTCCGGATGAAGGCGGACTACCTTTATCGCTTGGGCGACTTTGCCGGCAGCGCTCAAGCTTACGCGACTTTCTTTGCGCTTTTCCCCGAATCGCCCGAAATCGAATCCCTGCGCCTCCCCGCGGCCTGGGCCCTTCTCAAGGCCAAAAGAGTGGATGAAGCCATCGCCTGGGCCGGCGGCCGGGAGGATACGCCGGAATGGCTTTATTTTCGCGCGAATGCGGAGCGCGAGGCCGGACGCCCGAGCGCGGCACAGGATTTTTATCAGCGTCTGCTCACGAATTTTCCGGCCTCCGCGGAATCGCAATCCGCCGCGCTGGAGCTCGCCGCGCTCCTGTACCAAGCGTCCGATTACGCCAGGGCGCGCGACGCGGCGCTGCTGGCGAAACCGGATCCTTCCACCGACCCCGACCGGTTTTGGATCCTCGCGGATTGCGCCCGGCAGCTCGGCCGGCTGGACGAAGCTGTTACGAATTATGATGCGGCCGCCCGATCGACTAATTCAGACCAAGCCGCTGCTGCGCGCTTCCTCGCCGCGCGCGTCAGGCAGGATCAACAGCGATGGGAGGAGGCTGCGAAACGATATCGCGAGATGGCGAATTCGTTCCCTGACCATCCTCTCGCTCCAGAAGCCCGATATGCCGCCGGTTTTTGCGAATCCCAAAATGGGCGTCTCGAAGCTGCGGTCTCGGATTGGACCGAATTGATCCGCCGGCATCCCGGACACGCGTTGATAGAAAACGCCATTTTCTCAAAAGCCCAGGCCGAGCGTTCGCTCGAACGATTTGACGATGCGCAGGCCACTCTGAAGCGTTTTTTGGCCGAATACTCGGAAAGTCCCCTCGCGCCGGAAGCATATCTCCTGTACGGGACCCTCCTCGAACGGACCGGCGATTTTGAAGGGGCGGACCGCCAGTACCAGCAGGCCCTGCTCAAAAACCCGACGGCAGGATTGCGGCGCCGAATCTTAGCGAGACGCCTCGCCACTTTGCAGCGGCTCGGGAAGGAGGACGAGGCGCTGATTTCTCTCAATCTTCTGGTGGGACTTGGCGCAGGACGTGATTTGCCGCTTCCGCTGTTGGAATGGGCGGCGCGCAAGAATTTGGAGAAGAAAACGTGGGGCGCCGCATTGGCTGCGGCCCGGGTAATGATAGAAGTCTCTCCGTCCGAGGAGTCGAGGCAGATTGCGCGGTACTTGGAGGGCCGCGCTTTGGTTGGGCTGGGTCGAGACGGAGAGGCCGCCGATGCTTTTCGCCTGGCGGCCAGCCTTTCCGCCTCGACGGAAGAGGGGATCGAGGCGGCGTGGCGATGGGGGGAGTTAGCGCTTACGGCAGGTCGGCTGGAGGATGCTGCTCGCGCCTTTGAGCAGGCTGCGTCGCTGGCCCGCAGCCCGTCGCTTGCCGATGTGCGCGCGAAGAGTTACCTTGGTCTCGCGCGGGTATACGAAATGCAACAACGGTGGATGGAAGCCGCTCGTCAGTATTTGGCTGTCGGGATCCTTTACGAAGACCCTGAGATCACGCCGTCCGCGCTTGAATCTGCCGCGCGCGCCTTTGAACGCGCGGGAGAGGAGGAAGAGGCGGCCCGAATTCGTGAGGAGCTTCACGCCCGCTATTCGGTGGCCTCGCCATGAAAAAAATTCCTTCCTGCCTCGAGGGCTACCTGCTCGTCGCCAAGCCCAGTCTCGGCGATCCCAATTTTCGGCGTTCAATTGTTTTCATGGCGCATCATCAGGAGGACGGGGCGCTGGGCTTTGTCGTCAATCGGCCGCTGGACAAAACTGTCGCGGACGTTCTGAAGTCCTCAATCACCATCCCAGAAATTTTTCACAAAATCCCATTGTTGCTGGGCGGCCCTGTCACGATGGAGAAACTTTCGATCGTGGTCTTCCAAGAGACGCCCAAAACGAAGGCAATCCGCGTCAAGTTGGGCGTTCCTCCCGATGAACTTGAGAACTATGTGGACCAGCCCTCAACCTGGGTTCGTGGATTTTGCGGGTATTCAGGCTGGCACGGCGGCCAGCTCGAGCGCGAAATCGAGGAGGGCGCGTGGGAGATCCGCAAGCCCGATCGCCACATCTTTGATCCTCGGTTTATCCGCGGGCTTTGGATTTTCCTGATTCGGAATGATAACCGGTGGCGCCTTTTCGTCGATGCGATGCCGCGTTCTTTTTCCGAAAATTGAATTCCCACTTTTCATTTATAGGCAGTCTGGTCGGCGGCGCCTGACTGCCGCACAGTGCGTGAGAGATCCGGGACGATTTCACCAAACGAGGTAGCGCCCATTCCGAAAGATGCATTCAGAAGCGCCGCCGGGATACAGCAGGTTAACCTCGTCCACGCGAATCGGACAACCCTCCGCGTAAACGACGTCCTGATGAAGGACATGCGAGGGGTCCTGAAATGATTCCGGGCCTGTCACGCCGCCCAAATGCTCGCTGCGGCCGTACGCCCAATGGAATCCCGCTTTTTCATCCTCCAGCACGTTTCCGGCGACAATCGCGGCGTCGTTGCAGCCCAAGCCGAGCTCGGCGATATTCCGGCGCGCGGGATCCAGATCGAAATGTGTCCGCAAACGGGCCGCCAAACCGCCGCCATCGATCGATTCGATTCGGTTTCCGGCGATTTTCAGCACCGCGATTTCGCCATCCCGGCCGATCGGAATTTCACCAGCAGTGCGGCTGGGATCGCCCGGCCGCTCACCCTCGTAGGGGACGATAAAGGCCTCGCCGCTGGGCAGGTTGATCAATCGGAATCCTTGTTTGTTTTTTGTGCAATCGCCGTCGTCGGCATGACCGCGCCGAAAGCGCAGGTCAAAAAAACACTGATGACCCGTTTCAAATCGCACGATCGCACCCTCTGCGCGGTCAAGCCTCTCAGCGAGAATTCGAGCTCTTTGGCCTACCAGCCGATAGTCGGCGGAGAGCGCCGACCGCTCCATGCGCCGCAATACACCGGGCATGCTGGCAGCCCGCAGGTTGGCGCGGGATCGAACATAGGCGGACAAAGGGGCGGTGGCGGAGTATCGGGTCATCGCGACCACCAGCGTTGCTTCGCCGATGGCTTCGTGGATTCTCACAGGCCGACCGTCCTGTTCGCCGAATTCCGGCAGGTCGGCGTTGTTCCCGCCCGTTGCCGGATAGCGCAACAAGGGAGCGGCCGTGGCGCCGAAGCGCTCGAATGCATTGCGCCATTCCCCGGCCATTTTAATCCGCTCCTGCCAGTCGGCGTCGAACAAATCCCCCGGTCGAGGCACATCGACCATAACGAGAACACGGTCTGTCCCGTCGGGATCGAAAACGTCACGCAAAAGTTTCGCGAGATCAAAACTCATGATTTCCCTTTCTGTTCCAGATAGGGCTAACCAGTCCGACCCGGGAAGCCGCATGAATCCAGAGCTGTTCAACGCGGTGCATTCTAGTCCGCGCGGCGGGAGTTTCGTCGTCCGCGCCCGTGAGATGATGAATACCGTGCGCGAGATACCATGCGAGCTCCCGATTCGGAGAAATGTTGCGCCGGTTCGCCTCGCGGAGAGCCAGTTCGGCATTGAGATAGATTTCGCCGACCGGGCGCCCGGCGCCGGGCGGCGGTTCCAACCGAAAGGTGATGACGTCCGTCGGGCCCGAATGGGACAAGTATTGCTCGTTGATGCGTGCGATGGCGGCGTCGCCTGTCAAAACCACGGATAATTCTTCCAGAACGTTTTTCAGACCGGCCCTCTCGAGGAAAAATCGCGCGAGTTTTCGGAGCGCGAGCCGTTGGATTCCGGCCGGGGCGCCTTCGGCAGATATGCGGATCCGCGCCGCGGAGGTCCGCCGATCCCGGGCGATTTCTTCTCCTGGCGATGAGGTAGGCGCGACTCGTGATTTTTGACGGATCCCCATCGGCCAAAAAACTAATCAAATCCTGTCGAATCCGCCAGCGCGACGCTCACCTTGCGGGCGCGCTTGACCGCTCTTCTCGCGGGTGGGAAACTGGCTGTTCATCAAGAAGGAGATGGACCTATGCCGCTGATAACTGAAAGTGGACCCGATACGTTGCCGATCGGCGCGCCGGCCCCCGACTTTTCTCTTCCGGCGACGGACGGGAAGACGTATTCGCTCAAGGAGCTTGCCGCGGGCCGGAAGGCGGTTGTGATTAGTTTCACCTGCAATCATTGCCCCTACGCGAAGGCGTATGAGGACCGTTTTATCGAAATCGTTCGAGATTTCGCGCCTCGCGGCGTCGCCTTCGCGGCGATCAATCCGAACGACGCCGTGAATTATCCAGAGGACAGCTTCGACAAAATGAAAGAGCGCGCGGCGGCACGTGGATTCAATTTTCCGTATCTCCGCGATGAAACCCAGGAAGTGGCGAAGGCGTACGGCGCGGTCTGCACGCCTCATATTTTCGTGGTGGTTGATGGTAAAATCGCCTATGAAGGGCGGATCGACGACAATTGGAAGGA
This sequence comes from Kiritimatiellia bacterium, assembly GCA_025054615.1. Classification (NCBI taxonomy): domain Bacteria; kingdom Pseudomonadati; phylum Kiritimatiellota; class Kiritimatiellia; species Kiritimatiellia bacterium. Next base: position 13,392 of record JANWZO010000010.1, on the reverse strand, counting down.
CCCCGCGGCCGTAAAACGACGGGATTTGCGGGACGCGCTTGAGGCCATTCTCGCCGGAAAGCCGGTCCCGAATCCGAATACCAATCCACTTGGCTGCTCCATCAAGTGGAAATCCTAAGAGCCTAAATAAGAGCTGAAACCGGTCTATCCTGGATTTTTTCTGCCGCACAGCTCGGGGTCACGTCACACCGGCTCAAAGTTTCTGCCCATGGGGTCCGTGTTCCGCAAGGGTGGTGCGATTTATTTCACGAGCGGAGGGCCCGAAAATTTCCATGGGGTGTAAATTCCATTCCATGGAAGCCGATCACCGCCGTTTTTCCAGAGAATGGAAAAACTCGATCGCCGGATCATCCAACTGTTGCAGCGCCCGGCCAAAAGCTCCTTGCTCCGGCATCACCGGTTTGCTACATCCGAACCCACTATGGGACAACAACTTCGAGTTCGCGTCAAACGCAAGGCCCGCAAGCGAAGGGAGAAGCGCCGCAAGGAGCGCGCGAAGGCCCTCAAAGGCCAGAAGCCTTCTGCGGGCGAAAAAAATCAATAGATCGCAGCGCCCGTTCGCCGGGTACCGCTGCGTGACATTTCCCCCGCAGAGTTGTAGATTGCCCTCCGAGGAGCGGCTCTGATGATCCTCATTTGTGATGATGAGCATGCCCTGATCCAGTTTTGCCGCGAAATCCTGGAGCGCGAGGGATACAGCGTGAGGACGGCGCGCGGCGCGGATGAGGCATACGCGATTCTACGGGACCCAGCCTGCAAGGGGATGTTGCTCGACATGTGGATGCCCGGCTTCAATGGCGCGGGCCTTTTGATGCTGATGGCGGCTGAAGGCATTCGCACGCCGGTGATCGTGTTTGCCGACGATCCCTCAATCGAGGAAGAGGAAATGCGGCAGTTCCCAAACGTGCGGAAGCTGTTGCACAAGCCCTTCTATGCGGAAGACTTGCTGGACGCCGTGCGCCGGTTCATGCCGAGGGCCTGACCTTGTGCGGCTGCCGTGGACAATCATCGGCTTCGTCTTGCTGAGCGCAGGGTGTGCAGCTCCGCCGGGCGGATCAAGCGCGGGATTCTGGCGGCGGGAGGAAGTCCTCAAGCCCGTTGTCGCGGTGACGGATTTTGAAAACCGCTCCGGTTTCAGCGGGCAGTGGAATCTCGGTTCGGGGATGGCCGACCTGTTGGTCAACCGGCTGGTCGCGTCGGACCGTGTAATCGTTCTCGAACGGAGAAAGCTGGGGGATGTGGTTGGAGAACTTGTCCGTCAGGGCGAATCGTTTTTTCGCTCCGAAGGTCGGGTGGAGAGGGGACGGCTCAAAAACGCTGAATATTTGATTCGCGGAGTCGTGACGGATTTCACGGTGACTGGCGACACATCTGGGTGGTTCGGCACCCGCGATGCGGCCATCCGAGGACGCGGGCAGGAAGCCCGTGTTGCGCTTGTGCTGACCGTGATGGAGGTTGAGACGGGTGAAGTGATCAGCTCGGTGCGGGCGGAAGGCTTTGCGAGAGCAGGGGGATGGGGTGGCGATGTTAACTACCGTGGGATCCAGTTCGGAGGAGATGCGTTTTTTCGGACCCCCTTGGGCAGGGCGACGGAAGCGGCGCTTGAACGGGCGGTCAAGAGGATTGTGTTTGACCTGCCCCGCCGGCCTTGGGAGCCGCGGGTTGCGGATCTGGTAGATGGCAAGGTTGTGGTAAATGGCGGGAAGAATGTTGGCGTTCGGGTTGGCGACGAATACCTTGTCCGAAAAGGACCGCGCGCGATTACTGATCCCGTGACGGGAAATGTAATTGATCGCGTCCCCGGGGACGTTTCGGGCCGGATTCGCATTGTGGCCATTAAGGATTTCGCGGCATATGCCGAAGTCCTCGATGGTTCCCCGAAACGGGGCGACGTGCTGGAAAAAATTGTTTCTACAAGGAGGACACCATGAGGATGCATGTGCGATTTGCAGCTTGTAGTCTGCCGATTATTCTGGCCTTCGCAGGCTGCAGCGGAGATATCCGGCAAGAGCCGGAGTCGCGCAGCACCCTGAAACAGGGGGTGGAGGCGCAGATTGTCACGATTGAATCGCCGGCGGCACTGGAAAACCTCGTCAGCCAGGCGGAGGGATTGGTTCTTGTGGATTTTTGGGCGGAATGGTGCCCTCCCTGCCGGTACATGAATCCCATTCTGGCGGATGTGGCGAAGGAAAGAGCCGGATCGCTGACCATCGCGAAAGTCAACGTGGACAACAATCGCGCCCTGGCCGAGCAGTACCAAATCGAAGCCATTCCGACCCTCATTCTCTTTCATCGCGGTCAGCGTGTTGATTCCAAGGTTGGCGCGATGGACAAAGACGAACTGCTGAAATGGATCGACAAGAGCGGCGGCTAATCCGCGGTTATTTCGCGATTTTCGCCCAGGTGTCCTTTAGTGTAACTGTCCGGTTGAAGACCGGGGCGCCCGGTTTTGAATCCACAATGTCCGCTGTGAAGTAACCGATTCGCTCGAATTGGAATCGATCTCCCGCCCCTGCGTCGAGCAGCGCCGGTTCGACACGGGCGGACGCAACGCGAAGGGAGTCCGGGTTCAGGAATTCCATGAAATTTTTTGTCTCGTCGGCGTCGGGCTCCTCGACCGTAAACAGCCGGTCGTACAGCCGGACCTCGCACGACGGGGCGGATTCCGGCACCCAGTGGATGGTCGCCTTGACTTTCAGATCCGCGCTTGGCGGGCTCCAGCGGCAGACGAGCGATTCCACCTGACCGTCTTGCGATTTTCGGACGCCGGTGCAGGTTAGAAAGCCCGCATATCGAAGGCGCACCGAGTTCCCCGGCGAGAGTCGGAAATATTTGGCGGGCGGATTTTCCATGAAGTCTTCGCGCTCGATCCATAGCCGGGGGGCAAATGGGATGCGACGGGTGCCTGCGGAGGGGTCTTCGGGATTGTTTGCGCCTTCTACAGAAGCCGGGATCTCTCTCGCATTTTCAATTTCGACAAGCAGAGGATCAAATACGGCCATCCGGCGCAGCGCTGTCTTGTTCAATGATTCCCGGATAAAGTGTTCGAACAAGGCGATATCGGTGAGACTCTCGTATTTGGTGATACCGATTTCCTCGAGGAAGGCGCGGATGGCCTCGGGCGGCACGCCGCGGCGCCGGAGTCCGCAGAGGGTCGGCATTCGAGGGTCATCCCACCCGCTGACCTTGCCGCTCTGGACCAATTCGAGCAACTTGCGCTTGCTCATGACCGTGTAGGACAGGTTGAGCCGCGCGAACTCGATCTGTTTCGGACGCACCCGCAGGTCTTCGAGCTGATCGATGACCCAGTCGTAAAGAGGCCGGTGCACCTCGAATTCAAGGGTGCAGAGAGAATGGGTTACGCCCTCAAATGCGTCTTCAAGGGGATGCGCAAAATCATAGGTGGGGTAAATGCACCATTGGGTTCCCGTCAGGTAATGAGGTTCGCGAAGGATTCGATAAATGACCGGGTCTCGCATGTGCAGATTCGGCGAGGCCATATCGATTTTGGCGCGGAGGCAGAGCGATCCATCAGGAAATTCACCGGCGCGCATCCTCTGGAAAAGCGCCAGGCTCTCTTCCGGCGGGCGGTTGCGGAAAGGGCTCTCCTTACCGGGCCTCGTCGGCACCCCACGGTATTCTTTCCACTCTTCCTGGGAAAGCTCGCAGACGTAGGCCTTGCCGCGGAGGATCAGTTTACAGGCGACCTCGTACATCCGCTCGAAATAGTGGGCGGAGTAGTAAAAATGCTCGCCCCAATCCCAGCCAAGCCAGCGGACATCCGTCTTGATGCTTTCGACGTATTCCATCGATTCCTTGGTCGGGTTGGTGTCGTCCATCCGCAAATGGCAACGGCCACCGAATTCCTTCGCCATGCCAAAATCGAGGCAGATGGCTTTGGCATGACCGATGTGGAGGTAGCCATTGGGCTCGGGGGGGAACCGGGTGACCACCGGGCTGCCCTGGTTGCCCATCGCCACGTCCCGCGCAATAATTTCGCGGATGAAATGCGCGGGCTTGGGAGGAGCGGATGTGTTTTCAAAATTCATGGCGGCACAAATCGGCCTGTATTACTAACGACCGATGGGGCATGCAAAAGAAAAAAATGTGCAACGCGGTACCAGTAGGGAACCTTGCGTCATGCGGCGGCGGATTTGGTAGGGTAGACACATGGAGTTGCCCGACGCCATCAAGCAGAAGCTTCAGACACTACCGGACCAGCCCGGCGTCTACATCATGCGGGACAAGCACGGGCAAATCATCTATGTCGGAAAGGCGTCATCCCTTCGCAACCGGGTGCGCCACTACTTTCAGCGAGCCACCCTGCGCAGCGCAGACCCCAAACTGAGGGGCCTTATTCGTGGAATTGCGGACTTCGATGTCATCCCCGTCCGATCCGAGGCCGAGGCGATCCTCACCGAGGGGCGGATGATCAAGGAGTACCGTCCGCGGTACAACGTCTACTTCCGGGATGACAAGCGTTTTCTGCTCTTGAGGATCCATTTGGATGATCCCTGGCCGCGGTTCGAGCTTTGCCGAATTGACCGCAGGGACGGCGCCCTCTATTTCGGACCTTACGCCAGCTCTCGGGCTGCTCGTACCGCGCTGGACTTCGTGCAGCGCCGATTCGGAATCCGCGAGTGCCGTCCCCGGATCCCTGGCCCCGACGACCACAAACATTGCCATGCAGATATCGTTCGTTTTTGCAGCGCGCCCTGCATCGGGGCGGTGTCCGCGGAGGAGTATCGGCGGCGTGTCATGGAGGCGATTTCTTTTTTGCGAGGCGAGCGACCGGAACTCCTGGGTGAGTTGGAAGCCCAAATGCGGGACGCCGCTGAGCGCATGGATTACGAGGAGGCGGCCGCGCTTCGCGACACGTTGCTTTTGCTGCGGCGAGCGATACGGGAGCGCGCCCGGGGCACAGGCCAGCTCCATTTGAAGCCCGAGGACGCCAAAGCCGGCCTGCAGGATTTGCGGATTGCGCTGAACCTCAATGCTCCGCCCCGCGTCATCGAATGTTTTGACATTTCGAACATCTCCGGCACTTATGCAGTCGGCAGCATGGTGGTTGCCGTGGACGGGATTCCGGCCCGAAATCGATACCGCCGCTTCCGAATCAAAACCGTTTTGGGCATCGACGACCCGGCGATGATGGCGGAAGTGATCCGCCGCAGGTATACACGCGTTTGCCAGGAGGGCCTTGCGTTGCCGGACCTGATCTTGGTCGACGGCGGCGTGACCCAGTTGAATGCGGCCCGCGCTGAATTGGCAGCGTTGGGACTAGGCCACGTGCCGACGGCAGGCCTGGCGAAGCGTTTCGAGGAGCTTCACGTGGATCCCGCACTCTCCGCCGGGCCCGTTCGGCTTCCGCGCAACTCCATGGGATTGCGCGTGCTCCAGCAGATTCGGGATGAAGCGCACCGTTTTGCGTTGGACTATCATCGACGCGTCAGGGCGCGGCGAATCCGGGATTCCCTCCTGGACGAGATCGAAGGGGTAGGCGAGAAACGCAAGGAATTGCTGCTAAAGCATTTCGGTTCTGTGACGCGCCTGGCGAGGGCGAGCGAGTCGGACATCGCCGCGCTCCCAGGGATCGGACCCCAACTGGCCCGCGTCATCAAGGATGTGTTGAATCGGCGTCTGGCGCACTCCGTGGATTCCCCGGCCCCGTCATGAAAGTTTTTATAGAAGAGGCTCGCGGGTCTGAGCAGTCCGCGCCGGTTCCCTTACCGCTTTCGCGGCCCGATTTTCTGGCTCTTCGACGGCGTTCCTTGCGAGCGTCGATTGTCGAGGGCGCTTTCACGATGGTCTTTATGACATGGACGAGCGGGTCCGTCCTGACCGGCTATCTACTCGCTCTCGGCGCAACCCCGTTAGAGATCGCCGCGGCCGCCAGCATGCCGTTTTTGATTCAAGTGTTTGGTCCGCTCGTGACGTGGTGGGCGGCGCGGGTACGAAATCGAATCCTATACATTCAAACCATGACCGCCTTTGGTCGCGGGATGTGGGCCGTGGCCGTGTTTCTTCCGTGGATGGATTTTTCTCGTCCCGCGCAGGTCCTGATTGGACTGATCGCCATTTCGGGTTTGCTACAGGTGGGTACAGGTCCGGCCTGGGTCTCTCTGATGGGAGACACGGTCCTGTCGGAGGAGCGCGGTCGTTATTTTGGTTTGAGGAATGGGATTATGTCCGTCGTATCAACCGCCGCGGCTCTGTCGGCAGGTTACTATCTGGATCGGGCGCGATCTCCGGACGGATTTCAGTTCATCATGGCGATCGCACTGATCTTCGCGGTTGTCGGAATCGTGCTGTACGCCCAACAGGTTGACCCGCCGCGGTCGGTTACGTTGAAATCATTTTCCGAGTCGGTGCGGGAGCCGCTTCGGAACAAGGTTTTTCTGCGGTTTGTGCTTTTTTCCATGTATTGGAATGCGGCAGTGATGGTCAGCTCTCCGTTCGTTTTTCCCTATTTTTTGGGTCCCTTGCGGATGTCATTCACTCAGGTTGCGATGTGGAGTGCGATTGTGGCGATTGTTACGTTGATCGCGGCCCCTCTCTGGGGTCGTGTCGCCGACCAGGTCGGACACAAAACGGTTTTGAAGATCACATCCCTAATCGTCGGAATTGTCTTGCCGTTGTGCTGGATTCTCTCGGCGCCCGATTTCCTGCCGTTCATTTGGCTCAGCGCCGTGGTGGATGGGGTGGGGTGGGGTGGATTTAATACGGCGGCCTTCAACATGAGCCTTGTGACGGCTCCGGCTCGCGCTCGGATGATGTATCTGGCTGTTCTCGGCGCGGCCACCGGCGCCACAGGCTTTTTCGCTGCGCTGCTTTCGGGTCTTTTATTCGAGTCTTTAGGGCGGCTGACCTATACCATCGGCTCTTTCGAGTGGACCGCCTTCCACAATCTGTTTTTGCTCGCGATTTTTCTTCGCGGGTCTGCGTGGTTTCTGCTGAAACAAGTCCCCGACAGCCCGGGACGTTCGCTGATGCAGCTCTTGCGCGAATACACGCAGCGGGGCATGAGCTTGGTTCTGCAAAGCCGCACGGGAGCCGCTTAGAACGGTTCGAGATCTGCTCGCTTGCCCCTTGAGCGCTTCTATCAACGTGCCAATCAAGAGGCCCGGACAGGATTTTGGGTCGATGCCGAATTCGAGAGGTTGCCGCCCAGCTTTTGGACCGACAGCCGGTGAATGATGGTTCGGCTGGCGTACCAAAGTTCAAAATCCGTCTGTTCATCAGGGGCGGGCACGAAAGGCTCAATCCTCCGGAACCTCGGATCTCCACCGAGAAGGGCGAAGATCTGTTCGAAGTAGTCTCCATGGTCTGTTGCGACATGGACCGCTCCACCATCGACAAGCGTCCGATAGAGCGCGTCTATGAATCGCGGACTGAAAAGCCGATTTTCGTGATGCCTCTTTTTGGGCCATGGATCGGGAAAGAAAATGTAATAGGTTTGAATCGAATCCGGGGGCATCAAATAGGCGACGGCATAATAGCCCTCCACCCGGAGCAATCGGATGTTATCCAGGCCAAGTCGGCGCGCCTTGTTGTCAATTTTTCGTATTCTGCGGAGCATGCGGTCGATGCCGAGAAAATTGGTTTCCGGATGCTTGGCCGCCCTCGCGAGGAGGAATCGTCCCTTCCCGCAACCTAGGTCCACCTCGATGGGCTGCCGACGTGGGAACCAGGCCGGAAGGGGGAGAGGATGGATCCAGTCGTCAGGGATCACGCGAACGCTGGGAATTCGGGGTTGCATGTTACATCCATATCATTCACAGGCGTTTTTGCCGATGACGGCTTCTTCACAGGGGTCGAGTCTGAAGTTCCTGCACGAGTGGGGACAGAAAATTTCTTTATTCCTTCGATACGCAGGTTATTCTCGCACAAAATTTGACTCGATTTGTCCCTGAGGAAAAAGGGATGGCGAAATTTATTTTCATCACCGGTGGCGTGGTTTCCTCGCTCGGGAAGGGGATTACGGCGGCATCGATCGGCCGTCTGTTAATCGACCGCGGACTCAACATCCGCATGTTGAAAATGGACCCGTATCTGAACGTCGACCCGGGTACGATGAGCCCCTACCAGCATGGCGAGGTTTACGTCACCGACGATGGAGCAGAAACGGATCTGGACCTGGGGCACTATGAGCGTTTCACAGGCCAGCCCACCTCCAAAAAATCGAATTTTACGGCCGGTCGGATTTATTGGGAGGTCCTGCGGAAGGAGCGCCGCGGAGATTACCTCGGCCACACCGTTCAAATGATCCCGCATATCACGGATGAAATCAAAGCGAACATTCGAGCGCTCGAGGAAGACGGGGTCGATGTGGTCGTGGCAGAGATTGGGGGGACCGTCGGCGATATCGAGGGCCTGACATTCCTTGAGGCGATTCGACAGATCGGGCTCGAGGTGGGCCGGGAGAATGTGATGTACATTCACATGAGCTATGTGCCGTACATCCGGGCGGCCGGCGAGGTGAAGACCAAACCGAGCCAGCAGAGCGTCGCCAAACTGCGCGAGATTGGTATTGTTCCGGATGCCCTCATCTGCCGCTCTGAAGTCGCGTTGAGCGAAGAGGTCCGGCGGAAAATTTCCCTCTTTTGCAACGTCCCGCTCCACGCGGTTATCGAAGAGCAGGATGTCAAGCATACGATTTACGAAGTGCCCCTCATGCTGTCTGAACAAGGACTGGATGAGATCATTATGGTGCACTTCCGGCTCGCCAAGCCGCCCGCGCGCATGACGCCCTGGCGTCAGTTGATCGAGGCGATCGTTCACCCCAAGGGAACGGTGAAAATTGGGGTGGTGGGCAAATACTCGGAATTGCAGGACGCGTACAAATCGCTTTACGAGGCCATCAGCCACGGCGGGATCGCGCACCATCACCATGTGCAGGTCCAGAAGATCGCCGCCGAGGAAATCGAATCAGGTTCCGCGCGCGCGGCGCTTCACGATGTTCATGGAATCCTTGTCCCCGGCGGTTTTGGCAAACGGGGCATCGAAGGCAAGATCAGCGCCATCCGATATGCCCGAGAAGAGCAGGTTCCCTTCTTTGGCATCTGCCTCGGTCTGCAATGTGCAGTCATTGAATTTGCCCGAAACGTTGCGGGCCTTGCGGGAGCCCATTCGACGGAAATCGACCCCTGTACGCCGCATCCCGTGGTTTGTCTGATGGAGGAGCAGGAGAAGGTTGTCGACCTGGGGGCGACGATGCGCCTGGGCGCCTGGCCATGCCGCCTGAAGCCGCAAACGACGGCATATCGCGCTTATAAATCGGAGTTGATAAGCGAACGGCACCGGCACCGGTATGAGGTGAACAACGGCTACCGCAGCCTTTTAGAGGAACGCGGTCTCGTTTTCTCCGGCGTCTCGCCGGACGGCAAATTGGTCGAGATCATCGAGCTTGCAAACCATCCCTGGTTCGTCGGCGTGCAATTCCATCCGGAACTGAAATCCCAACCCCTCGCCCCGCATCCGCTTTTTAGTGCATTTATCGGGGCTGCCATCGAGCACAAAAAGCGGCTCGAGCAGGCGGCCCCTTATCACGCCGACGCCGCTTTTTGAATCGGGCGTCCGATTTCTACGAGATGTCAGCGGACGTCTTCGTCTCGCAAAAGCCTTGTGGCCCGGCTGTAGTGCTGATAAGGTTCACACTTGTAGATCAAGACCCCTTCGAGGAGGTTGAGGATGAGCGTTCCTGCGAATGCGATTAGCGCCGTGGTCTATTCCCCGCAGGTGGAAGTCGCGGAACAATATATTAGTACGGTTTGCGGTCCCGGAGCGCGGTCAGGGAAGGTCGAGATCAGCGGAATTGCCGAAGTCCTGATCGAACTCGCGGCGACGGGTCCGATCGAAAATATTGTGAGTCGCGTCAAAAACGCCAATTTGACATTGCTCCTGCTCCGATTTGTGGATGAAGAGACACTCAATGTTGCTCGGGCGCTCGTCCGCTCCCTGCCGCCATCATTCCAATCAACGCTACATTATGTGATTGCTCGTCAAAGCGGTGAATCGGAATTTAAAATGAGTTGTCCGCGTTGCGGGCAGAAGTTATTGGTGCGCGACTCGCTCGCCTTTCGCAGGACACAGTGCCCCCGATGCAAGCACCCCTTCACCATCCCTGGACAGGCGGATCTGGTGCGCCAGCAGTTTCTGGTTCCGCCGACGCACAAGATCAGCAAAGTGCAGCTTGGTGATCATGAGTCCTGCGTGCTTGCGCTCGCGAATGCCTACCGGCAAATTGGCGCGCGGCGGACCGAGGAAAAGAGCCAAACGATGCGCCTCGACTTCCTGCTCTCGGAAGAGGATCACACAGCCCCTGGCGGCCGCTAATACTCGCCGCCCGGCTCCCATCCTGCTTGAAATCGGCCGGCGCATCCGTTTTTCTTGCGCGCAATGAAAGCGCTGATCGCTCTGGAAGATGGCACCGTTTTCGAGGGCCGTTCGTTCACCGGTCCTGGGGAGGCGGAGGGTGAGTTGGTTTTCAATACGTCGATGACCGGCTATCAGGAGATTTTGACGGATCCCTCATACAACGGACAGATTGTCACCCTGACTTATCCACTGATCGGCAACTACGGCGTAAACCCCGAGGATGTCGAATCCTACAAGCCTCATGCCAGAGGCTTGATCATCGGCGAATGCAGCCGCATGGCGAGCAACTGGCGCGCGAGTCAGACTTTGCCCGAATATCTGCGAGGGCATGGCATACTCGGCATTGACCGCGTCGATTGCCGGGCGATCACCCTCCACATCCGTTCGCGCGGCGCAATGAAGTGCGTGGTTTCCACGGAGGACCTTGATCCCCAACGGCTCGTGCGGCGCGCAAAGGAATCGCCGGGCCTTGTCGGCAGAGACCTGGCAACGGAGGTCAGCACAAAGGCGCCCTATGTTTTCCCCGGTTCGGAAGGCGGATCTCGAAAGGTCGCTGTGATCGATTGCGGCATCAAGATTAATCAGCTTAGAATTCTTCGGAATCTCGGTTGCCGGCTCCACGTGTTTCCCAACACGCTCCGGGCGGAGGACGTGCTGGCAATCAAGCCGGATGGATTCTTTTTATCCAACGGACCAGGTGATCCCGAAGGGGTACCGCACGTTGTCGCGGAATTGCGGAAGATCGTTTCGACGGGGATCCCGACTTTTGGAATTTGCTTCGGTCATCAACTGCTCGCGTTGGCATTTGGCGGCAGGACGTTCAAGCTCAAGTTCGGGCACCGCGGAGCAAACCAGCCGGTGATGGAGTTGGAAACCGGCCGGGTGGATATTACCTCGCAAAATCACGGGTTCGCCGTGGACATCGAAAGTTTGCCCCCCGAGATTGAAACCACTCATATCAATTTGAACGACCGAACCTCTGAAGGCCAACGCCACAAACGGTTGCCCGTCTTTTCTGTCCAATACCATCCCGAGGCCGCGCCGGGTCCGAACGATGCCTCCCATCTCTTCGAACGGTTTGTGAAGATGATCGATGCCGCCTAGCCATCCGATGAACTGGCGGGCGCGGCGGTATCGGCGTCGGAAGGCCGGATTTCTTCGAGCCGGACCTCGCGGAGAGCCAGGAATCCCTTGCCCCCGTAGGTAACGCATGGGGAGAGCTGACTGACCAGGTTCGTCAATTCGATGACGGCTTCGGACAACACCGGCGAGATGTTTCCACTGACAGCTTGACGAACAAGGCTTTCGGCCGAGCCGACTTCAAACCATTCGAATAAAATGGGGTCCGACGAAGGAACATCTCGGCATTCTCCGGTCCAAATCAGCCGATAACGGCCGGCAGGCACTTGGAAGACTGAACCGAAGCAAATCCAGCCCTCTCGATCCTGACCCTCGCGCGCGACACGAGCGACTTCTGAAGTTCCTAACGCCAGATCTGTACCTGTTTGGCTGTAAAATTTCTTTGCCTCTTTCGACAGAACTAGAAAGTCAGGTGGGTCAAGGGGGATGACTTTCAAAGGGTGATCTCCTCGAATCAAAAAGGCGGGCCGATCCCGGAATATGCGCTGCAGAACGCTATTTTCGGCGCGTTGGCTAAGCGCACGGATTGGCTCGCTTTCAAGGCCTTTCGGATTGAACGCGAGCTCGTGGAACGGAGGAAAAACGAAATTCTCAAGGAGAACCAGCGAGCGGCGGGGCAGTCCGGCTAATGTCGATTCCAGTTCCCTACGTGCCTGTTGCGCCGGTGCGCGCGCCTCCGCCTCGCGGCGGACGAAGGATAGCGAGTTGACCGCCAATGTCACGCCCATCAGCGAAGCGGCGGCGATACGGAGCGCAGGCCGAAGGTTGAGGCCGTTCCACAGGCGTTGAAAGCCCATCCCGGCAACGAGCGAGAGAGGGGCCAGCGTTTCAAACCAGTATACCGGCCCTCCGGCTTCGGGAGCGCCAGGGTACCAAAACGCGATGTAGCCGAGCCACACCGCGAGGGTGGCACAAAGGAGCGTGGGTGACCATCTGCGCGACCACCCAAAGACCGCGAGGATAGCCGCGAGGGCCAGAGAGCCTTCGAAGCCGAGCCACCATCTGTTCAACAGCTTTGCATTTTCGATAAATATTCTCCAGCCGCGTTCCGGCGTGTGGATCAACCATTCCCCCTCCATCCGTCTGGGCCCGAATCCGGGTGCCTCGTCCGGGTCATAAAACAAATACGTGGGCGTTAGGGGGTCGCCGGTCGCGAGGCCGTTGTAAATCAGGTAGAGCGCGGGACCGATTGCCGCCGCTCCGGCGAAGACAACCGCCCTGGCGAGGGCATCCCTAGATCGGTGCCTCAGCCATTCGATGAGGGCATCGAGCCCAAATGGTACGGCCATCCACGCAGCCGTGTAGGTGCGATTCAAAAACAAAAAGCTCCACGCCAAGCCTGCCGATCCTAGCAGGACGATTGATTTGCGCTGTTGCCCGCGGATATACGCCCAACACAGCAGAGCCGTCGCTGCCAGTCCACTGGTATGGCTCAACAAGGTGCCGTACATGAAAATGAACCAGGGGGATAACAACAGGGGCAACGCGATCAGAGCCTGCGAGATATTCAGCGTCGTTGCCGCCGCGCACAGGAACCACATGGCGACCGCTGCGGCAAGGGCCGCGGAAACGCGAACATCACCCAGCCAAAGCCCGGGTATTAGCCATAATGGATGGCCCGGCGGATATCTGGAAAACCAGCCCGCCTCGTGATGGATCACGATCATGCCGTGCAGGAAGGCGTCGGGGAAGGGTGGGGGCGGCCGGGCGATCACCCCGTCGAGGAAGTTATTCGCCTGAAAAACGTAACTGGCTTCGTCGCTGGTGATGAACTGGCGCAAAAAGATCCGCTCAGCTGAGAACCAGGACACTGCGGCGGGGGGCGCGCGCGCCCCCCCACAGAACAGAAGAGGCCCCGGTCGGCGGCGAAAGTGT
>JANWZO010000009.1 GCA_025054615.1 Kiritimatiellia bacterium | reverse complement strand
GTCCGGGGCATAGCGCTTCAACAGCCCCGCCAGTCCCTCAAAGAGGCCAAGGAGACAAGCCGACCGCGATTTTGTCGTCGGAAATGCAAGCGTGGCGGCTTCGACAAGCTCCATCCGGTTGCCGTGAACCTCGATGATTCCGGCGCCCGTCGATCGAAGAGAGGTGTCAATGCCGATGATCCGCACCGGCCGGGCCGCTCCGTTCAGCCCTGCGCCCTCGCCATCACGTCGTCGGCGATGTCGAAATTGGCATACACGTTCTGCACGTCGTCCATTTCTTCCAACGCCTCGATGAACGTAAGAATCTGCCGGGCCTTGTCCGGGTCAGTGACCGGCAGGGTGGTCTCAGGCAACATGGTGATTTCGCTGGTTTCCGGCTTGATCCCCGCCGCATTCAGGGCATCGCTGACGGCGCCAAACCGGGCGGGCTCACAAATCACCTCAAACATCTCGCCATCCCGCTTCACATCGTCCGCGCCGGCCTCCAGCGCGATTTCAAGCAGCCGGTCCTCGCTGACGTTGGCGGCGGCGATAGTGAAATAGCCTCGGCGCCTGAAATTTCGGAGCACCGACCCCGACCCGGCCAGACTGCCGCCGTGCTTGCTGAACACGTTTCGCACCTCCGATGCCGTCCGGTTTCGGTTGTCGGACAGGGTGTGGACCACGATTGAAATGCCGCCGGGCCCGTACCCCTCGTAATAGATTTCCTCAAGCGCCTGCCCTTCCAATTCGCCCGTGCCTCGTTTGATAGCGCGCTCAATGTTATCGGCAGGCATGTTGACGCCACGCGCCTTCTGAATCAGCGCCCGCAGCGTGATGTTCGCAGCCGGATCACCGCCCCCGTGGCGGGCGGCGACCATGATTTCCTTCGCGATTTTGCTGAAAATCCGGCCCTTGGCGGCATCCGCCGCCGCCTTCCGATGCTTGATGTTTGCCCATTTGCTATGACCGGCCATGATACGGAACTGATACGAGGATTATCTTTTACTCTTCGGCTTCCGCTTGTTTGTTCTTTTGCGCCTCAGCAATCACTTTCTGCGCGATGTGCGTCGGAACCACGTCGTACCGGGCAAATGAAGCCTCGAACGAGCCCTCTCCCCGGGTCAGGCTGCGCAGTTCCGCGGAATAGCGGAACATCTCCGCCTGCGGAATCTCGGCCTCAATGATTTGAAAACCACCCTCTGCGCTCACGTTCAGAATCCGACCGCGCTTGTGGTTGAGATCGCCGGTGACATCGCCCATGTATCGGTCCGGCACCGTGATTTTAACGTTCATGATCGGCTCGAGCAACACGGGCTTCGCCTTCAGCATGCCATCGGTAAATGCGCGAGCGGCGGCGATTTTGAACGAGATTTCCGAAGAGTCCACTTCATGATGCGAACCGTCGTAAATCGTGATCTTCGTGTTCACAACCGGCGCGCCGGCGAGCACGCCGCGCGACATCCCCTCGAGCAATCCCTTCTGAATGGCCGGCAGAAAATTCCTTGGCACGTTGGTGCCCACCAGAGCATCGACAAACCACTCCGTCTCGCCCGGGGCCATGGGCTCAAGTCGGATGTACACCTCGCCGTACTGACCGCGGCCGCCGGTCTGCTTCTTATGTTTGTAATGCCCTTCCGCCCGAGCGGTAATCGTTTCGCGATAGGCGACCTTGGGCGTCGAAAGCGTCACGTCGACATTGCTGCGCTTTTTCATCCGACTCACAGCGATGTCGAGGTGGATGTCTCCCATCCCGGCCAGGATCAGTTCCTTCGTTTCCATGTTCCGCTCGACCTTCAGCGTCGGGTCTTCCTCCGCGATCCGCTGAAGTCCGATGCCAATTTTGTCGTCATCGCCGGAAGTCTTGGGAACCACGGCCACGGACATCACCGGTTGGGGAAACTCGATGGAGGGAAGTCGAAAGACCTGACCGGGCGAGGTCAGGGTGTCACCCGTTTGCGTCACCTTCAGCTTGGGCAGCGCGACGATGTCTCCGGCATGGGCCTCCGTCACGGAGACGTCCTTTTTGCCGTTGACGACATGGACGAAGCCAATTCGCTCTTTCTGACCCTTGTTGACGTTGAAGAGTTCGGAGTCGGATTTGAGCGTCCCGCCAAAGATTCGCAGAAAGGACATCTGGCCCACATACGGATCGTTCACGGTCCGCCACACCTGTGCGGCAAGTGGCGCCTCCGGTGACGGATCAATGCCGCGGCCCTCGGCGTCCTTTCGTTCGATTTCCAGCGGCGACGGGAAGAGGTGGTACAACTCCTCCAGCAATTCACTGATGCCGATGCCTTGCAGCGGCTCCGCCTCAAATACCGGAACCAAGTGGCCGCGACGGATCGCGACCCGGAGTCCGCCGACCAGTTCATCGTGGGAAAGATGCTCGCCGCCGAGGTATTTTTCAAGCAGCGCGTCGTCCTCTTCCGCCGCGTCCTCTTCGAGGACACTCATGGCTTGTTCGGCGTCGTCTTTCAATTCGGAGGGGATCTGTCCCTCAATGATGTCGACAATTTGGTGGCGATCTCCTGTGGGCAGCTCAATCGGTACACATTTGCGACCCCACAGATCTTGGATGCGGGAGAGCGTGGTTTTGAAATCCACGTTTTCCTTGTCAAGTCCGGTGATGACGATGCCGCGGGGCATGCCGAGAGCTTCAAGACGGCGCCAAGCGCGAGTGGTGCCCACCTGAATTCCGGAGGCGGCGTCAATCACGAGCAAGGCAGCGTCCGCCGCAGCCAGGGCGGCAATTTGCTGACCGACAAAATCTGCGTAGCCGGGGGTGTCGATGAAAACGAAATGAACGGGCTTCCCATCTTTTGCCTGATATCGGACGGAAAAGGGTTTTGCCCACACGGTGATTTTCCGTTCCTTCTCTTCATCGCTCCAATCGGCCGCGCTTGTGCCCGCGGCGGGTGAACCGAGCCGATCCGACGCCCCTAGTTTGAACAACAGGGCGTCGATGAGAGTGGTTTTCCCGCTTCCAGTGTGGCCGACAAAGACGATGTTTCGGGTTTGCGATACGGGCACGTCTTTCATGTCATGCGCTCTCCGCTCCGACCGTCACGGCGGATCCGCCAGTCGCGACCGGATGGGATTTGATAGCGCAGCTTCTCGCGCGAGGGCAACGACAATTCGTTAGTGGTCGCCGGCGGCGGCCATTCGCCAGAGTTCGCGCAGCTCGCCTTCGCTAGCCGCTCCCTGTACCACTTTTTTGGGCAATCCCTCGGCATCGACCAAAATGTAACTGGGCAGAGCGCGAGGATTTCCGATCGCGGAAAGGAGCGGCGCGGTTGCCTCCACAATCGGGAAGCCGGCCCCGAGATCCGATGCAAGGCGAACAGGGTCCTCCTCCGGGGCTACGGCCGCCAGGAGGCCGACCAAAACCACGCCCTCCGCCTGTAGCCGGTTGAGCTTCGCGACGACCCGTTTCAGATCATAAGTTCCGGCTCCCAACAGGGCGAGAAGCGCCGGACG
Source organism: Kiritimatiellia bacterium (assembly GCA_025054615.1). Taxonomy (NCBI): domain Bacteria; kingdom Pseudomonadati; phylum Kiritimatiellota; class Kiritimatiellia; species Kiritimatiellia bacterium. Next base: position 98,684 of record JANWZO010000009.1, on the reverse strand, counting down.
ACCCCGAAGGTCTTCAATTCGGAATTCCCCTCCTCCGCCAGCGAGGTATCGGGCGCGGGGCGAATCCCGCCGGCCAAGTTCAACGGGCTTTGGCGACGATGGCGCGGCCGGAACCGATGGCGCCGCTGGCTCAGGTGGAGAGGCGGGCGGCGGCTTCACGTCGCAGCCAGCGGGCAAGAAAGTAATGAGCACAACCTGCGAAAACTTTTTGATATGACCGTTCATACCGGATAGTTTCAGGTTGTAAGTAGGTCGAGGGAAGAAAGCATGAGCAAGAACAAAAAGTGGTCCTCTCCAGGGTGGCCGTGGGAGCTCGACCTGTTATCCCTCATCTTTGTGGCCGTGGCGTTGATTGTTCCTTTCATGTATTTCGAGGCTGCGGGAAGCAATGAGGTCACACGGGCGCTGCGCGAGCAGCATCATACGCTCTGGGCAATCGGGATCGTCGTGCTCTTTGTGGTCCAACTGGCGATTGGCGGGGCGACGCTCGAACTGATTTCGACGCCAATCCTCCACCTGGTGGCGCCGCCAATATTTGCCGCTTTGGCCTATTACCGCTCCATCACCGTTTTGCAGGAGGCGAACATTCCCTCCGCGCTGGGTGGAACCGTACTCCACTACGCGCTCGTGCTGGCCGTTGCCATTGCTCTGACCCTTGCCGCCGCGCGGATTCGCACGGTGCGTTTCCTGAGACGTTTTCGGGACGTCCAATGGGACATCGTCCAAAAAGCCCCCTATGACGACACCTATTGGTCGCTGATTCCGGAATTCCAGCCCCTCGTCTATCCGCCCCGTTGCTACCGCGCGTGCAGTGAAGGGATCCTGATCGAAGGGCTGTTTTATGCCATGGCGATCCCATTTGAGATGTTTCAATCCCTCTCGCCCGCCGCCGGCCTGAGGCACGCAACGAATGGCCGATATATGGCCTCCTCGAGACGCAGCATCATTCGCATCGAGCTGCTCGATAATGCGGAGCCGTTGTTCATCTCGCCGGCGGACCGCCAATCTTTTCTTGCTTACTGTGCGGCACAGGTTTCGCGCCTTCGTCCAATATCTTCCGCGAAGGCAACTCACGCCGGGTCAGCCCGTGGGACACATGCGGGCACTGTGCGTGGAACTCGTGGGGCAACGGCGCACGGGACGCGTCACGGAACATCTCGAGGAACCCATTCGGGTCCGACGACTAATATAGGATCCGGGCCTGCCGTCCCAGTTCAAGACAACAACAAATCCAGAACCTGATTGCCTGCAAGAGTTGCCGGTTGACTGAGATCCCACTGCCCGCCGGAGTTTTTGATCCTTCAGCCATTCAAGTTGCCCGCCGTCTGACGGAGGCCGGACACATTGCCTATTTTGCGGGCGGCTGCGTGCGAAACGCCCTACTACGGCGCAATCCAGTCGACATCGACATCGCCACGAACGCCACTCCGGACGAAGTCGCGTGGATTTTTCCCGGGGCCCGATTCGTCGGAAAATCCTTCGGGGTCACCCTCGTGCCCGGCGGCGAAAAATGGTTCGAAGTTGCCACTTTTCGGCGCGATGTGGGAACTGCGGACGGGCGCCGGCCGTTGACTGTCGAATTTACAGGTCCGGAAGAGGATGCGCGCCGCCGTGATTTTACGATCAATGCCCTTTTTTATGACCCCGTGAGGGAACTCGTCATCGATTACGTCAACGGGCTGCAGGACCTGGACCAGCGAGTCGTACGGGCCGTCGGTGACCCACGGGCCCGTTTCCGCGAGGACTTCCTCCGCATGCTTCGCGCCATCCGATTCGCAAGCGTCCTGGAATTTGAAATCGACTCCCAAACGTTCGATGCCATCAAAGAAGCCGCCCCACATATCCTGCAGATCAGCGCGGAACGAATCTTTCAGGAATTGGACCGCATCTGGACCGAATCAGATAAGCCTGGTCGAGGGCTATACCTGCTGCGCGATTCCGGACTGCTTGAACACATCCTGCCCGAAGTGATGGCGATGAACGGCGTCGAACAGCCACCGGAGTTTCATCCCGAAGGAGACGTGTTTGTCCACACCGCGCTGGCTCTCAATGCGATGGAGGGTCGGGATTCCGTCCTTGCCTGGTCTGTCCTCCTTCACGACGTCGGAAAACCGCAAACGCAAATCCTGACGCCGGACGGGCAAATCCGATTCCCCGGCCATGCGAACGTTGGAGCCGAGATGGCAGACGCAATTCTTCGGCGCCTGCGCGCTTCCAATGAATTGCGTGAAGCGGTGATCCACCTGGTCAGGCATCACATGCGATTCGTTGATTGGCCGCGTATGAAAGCGTCCACGCGCCGGAAAATCGTGGCCCATCCGCTGTTCGAGAAGGAGCTTGCGCTCCACAAGGCCGATTGCCTCGCCAGCCACGGGCTACTCGACACGTGGGCCGCCGCGCGAGAAGAATTTGAACGATTCCGTGCCGAGCCCGCGCTGCCAAAGCCCTGGATTCGCGGTCGGGACCTTCTGGCGCTCGGTATCCCCGAGGGTCCGGAGCTCGGGTCATGGCTTCGGCTCGCCTATGATGCCCAGCTCGAGGGACGATTCGACGACCGGGAGTCGCTTGTCACCTGGTTGCGCGAGCAGCTAGCGAGCAACCGGCTTCCTCCGTCTGAGCCAGATGAACCCACAGCGCCGCCCCCAGCCCAGCCAGAAGATTCATCAGCATAAAGATCTCCGCGTCGCCAAAGTTGTATTCCACAACGCCGTTCGCGTGCACCGCCGCGAACGCGCACAACACACCTAGAGCGGGACCTCGGAGATCAGACGCCGCTCTAGCGGCGGCACGCGAAGCCCGGACCATCAGCGCCGCAGCGGAGCCCATCCACCACAGCCACGCGAGCAGCCCGAACCAGCCCGTTTCCAGACGAACATGAAGCACATTGTTGTGCAAATGGTTCAGCCGATTCTGGACCGGGGCGCCGCGGTCCAGCAGATCCTCATGGCGCACCGAACGCCATCCGATCCCCAACGGATAATCCCGGAATAGCGAGGGCGCCACGCGCACCCATAACGCCACACGGCCGCCGGCCTCCGGACTCAGTTCGTGCCGCAACTGGCCAAGCCGCTCCTGCACCATGGGAAATTGTAAAACCGCCGCGGCAATCACTGCCAAGATGGCCAGCATTCTCCAGCGCCGCGTCAAGAGCGCCATCCCCAGGAGTGCGATGAGCAGCGACGCCCAGGCCCCTCGCTTGAAATGAATGATCAGCGCCGCTGAGCAAAGAGCTGCGCTCACCGTCAGCAGGCGGGGCCGGAATGCCGGCGTACGCGCCAACCCGAGCGCCAGAGCGATACAAATCGCAGCGGCGTAGAATTGAGGATCACGCATGTTGCCGAACGAATAGAAGCTCGGGAAGGAGGATGTGCCACCGGCCGACAACGCCGCTTCATGGGCGTGCACGGCAATCCAATATTTTAGGGGAATCCTCACCAGGTCGTACGCCGCCTTCGCCGAACAGCCGATCAGAAACGCGCTTATCAACCTTCGAATAAGATCCGGCGCACTGAAACCGGCAGATCGTCCGGCGATCCAGGGCGCGGCAATCGCCGTTGCCGCCAGCAGCAATCGATCCATCTTGCGGAGCGCGGTGTCCGGACGAAGCCCGACGAACGCGCTGAACAGGGCGGCCGAAGCAAAGAGGAGGATTGGAAATGCCAGCCCGGCTCGCCGTACATCGGGGTCCAGTGAGCCGCGCGCCCAGGCCACGATTGTTACCACGGCGATCAGATAGGCCCACACCTGGCCTGCGGCGATCGAGATGGGCAATAGCGCCGCGTGGAGCAGAAACAACGCCTCGAGGGCCCGCCCAAGTGCCGTCGGGGCCCGCAACAACGAATCGGTCACTTCGCCTCCATCAATCGCTGCGGGTCGAGCGGCGAATGCTTATTGATGTAGTCCAAAACCGCCCGCCGGGTATCCACATCGAGCAAGCGCATTCGCGATTCCGGCCGCTCCGCGATCTCGCGCAACCGCCGAAACCGTCCACCGCCTGAAGCCACCACATAAGAGTTGACCGCGACGGCGAAGCGTTTCCGCGGATGGGGAAATGTCCCATCGGAAAGAACCAGGCGAACTGGAATAGGGGTCCCGTCATCCGAATTTGCCCACTCATAATTCGCGCCCCAGATGCCTAAGAAGGACATGGAGCCCTGCTGCACCGCATTTTCTCGCAGGATTTCGAGAATTTCCGCAGGGGTCAGGTGCATCAGCGCAATACGATTTTCAAACGGTACGATCCGCCAGACGTCCGCCATGCGAATCTCCCCCTCGGGCAGCGAGTGCTGCGACAGCGCGCCATGGAGGACGATCTGGGCGCCGGACGCCTCAGCGATCGCCCGGCTCAACAGGGCCTGGATCGGGGATCGCCCCGTGGCATCCGGCTTCCAATCAATTGGAGCAACTGCTTGTCCGACAGGCCGCTGGAGAAAATCCTCGGCTCTTCGAATTTCATCTGCAAAAACCCGTTCAAGCTCAGCGTCCGGCGGGATGTTCTCATCGACATCGTAGAGCCGGGCCGACTTTCGGACGATTCGCCGCTCGACCGTCTCGTATTCCAGGTCAACCCGCCCGAGCCAGATGCCAAAGTAGCCCGCCTGCGTATACAGCGTCTTCGGGTTGGGCCAGGCTTCCGGAACCGCCCGATGCGTGTGTGCGCCGAGAATGATGTCGAATTCAGGGAATTCCCGCGCAATGGCTCGAATTTCGTTTGCATGGTCATCGGCATCCGGTTTGATCCCCTGGTGGACGGCGAGCACCCAAATATCGGGCTGCTGTTCGCGGACCACCGGCATCACGCGCCGCAACGAATCAACTGATCGTTCGAACAGACAATCGCCCAGCATGTCGGGCGTGAACCAAAGCGGCATGCCCGGAGTGGTCAGCCCCACGATCGCAATACGAACGCCATCCACTTCGCGGATCAAGAACGGGCGAACTTTCGGGAGAGGGTGCGCGCGCCCTTTTCGCGGAACGATGTTGGCAGCGAGCATCGGAACGGCGGACAGGTCGTGCAGGGACTTCAAGGCCTCAAGGCCCCAGTCGAACTCATGGTTGCCGATCACCCATGCATCATAGTCCAGAACGTCAATCGCTCGAACCATGATCCGTCCGCGATCAAGCCAGCTCTCCGCGGAGCCTTGGAATAGGTCGCCACAATCGATCAGCAGGGTGTTCGCCGACTCCGCGCGGATCTGCCGGATCAGGGTCGCGCACCGCAGTAAACCTCCCACGTTCTTGCGTCCCGAATAATCCTCGGTCGGACGGATGGCACCGTGGAGATCCGTCGTGTGAAGGATCGTCACCCGGACGGGACGGGCGGCGGCGACCGCCACAGATGCGATCGCCAGCAGCAAGGCCAGGGCGCCGCTACGCAATCTTGAGCTGATCGTCCGGAAGCCCAAGGGCATGGCGGTGCCCGCTCACAACGCTTTTGGTAACTCGAAACTCCTTGAGCCCGTCCTTCGACGGCGCCTCATACATCACATCCAGCATGATGTGTTCCAGGATCGACCGCAAGCCACGCGCGCCGGTCTTTTTCTGCAGCGCGATTCGCGCCAGCTCCCGCAGCGCTGAGTCAGTGAATGAGAGTTCCACCCCGTCCATCGCGAGCAGCTTGGCATATTGCTTGGTCATGGCGTTTTTGGGTTCCGTCAGCACGCGAACGAGCTCGTCCTCGGTTAACTCGTGCAGCATTGCCACGACAGGCAGTCGGCCGATAAATTCCGGAATCAGCCCGAATTCGATCAGGTCTTCTGGCTCGACCCGGATCGATGGATCGGCCGATTCCGGAGCCGCTCCAAAACCCAGGGCCCCACGCCCGAGGCGCCGCTTGATGATCGCATCGAGGCCGATAAACGCTCCGCCGCAAATGAAGAGGATATTTTGTGTGTTAAGCTTGATGTATTCCTGCTGGGGATGCTTGCGCCCGCCCTGCGGCGGGATGTTCGCGATCGTGCCCTCCAGAATTTTGAGGAGGGCCTGTTGCACGCCCTCGCCGGAAACATCGCGAGTGATGGACGGATTGGCGCCGGTTTTTTTGGCAATCTTGTCGATCTCGTCGATGTATACGATGCCAATTTCAGCGCGCGGAATGTTGTAATCGGCCGCCTGTACAAGCCGCAGCAGGATGTTTTCCACGTCCTCCCCGACATATCCCGCCTCGGTCAAGGTCGTGGCGTCGGACATGCTGAACGGCACGTCCAGAATTCGGGCGAGCGTTTTGGCGAGCAGCGTCTTGCCGCTGCCCGTCGGCCCGATCAACAGGACGTTGCTCTTCTCGATCTCGACATCGGCATGCCTGCCGCTGGCCGGGTCGGACCGCGAATGGATCCGTTTGTAATGATTGTGGACGGCGACCGACAGGATCCTCTTGGCCGTTTCTTGCCCGATAACGTGCTCATCCAGCGCCATTTTGATTTCGTGCGGCTTCGGCACACGGAGAGGGGCATGGTTTGAGAGGCGCTCCGGCTTGGCGCCTCCGCGGTTGAGCAGCGAATGGCACAAAACCACGCAGTGATTGCAAATGTGAACGCCCGGCCCTGCAATCAAGCGTTCGACTTCGCTTTGCGGACGGCCGCAAAACGAGCATTTCGGTTGGTTATCGGAGCGGGTCGGCATGAGACCTTATCGGGCCTTTCCAGGTTGTTTACGGCTTGCCATCACGTCATCGACGAGGCCGTACGCTCGGGCTTCTTCGGCCGACATGAAGAAATCACGATCGGTGTCTCGCGCGATATCCTCCACCGGCCGGCCCGTGTGAGCGGACAGGATCTCGTTCAGGCGGTCTCGCAAGCGAAGAATCTCCTTGGCCTGGATGCTGATGTCAGTCGCCTGACCCTGTGCGCCGCCCCAGGGTTGGTGGATCATGATGCGGGCATTTGGCAGCGCATGGCGCTTGCCGCGCGTCCCTGCGGCGAGAAGGACGGCCCCCATGCTGGCCGCTTGGCCCACACAATAGGTCACCACATCGCATTTGAGGTGCTGCATCGTGTCATAGATCGCCAGGCCAGCCGTAACCGATCCGCCGGGTGAATTGATGTAAAGGTTAATGTCCTTCTCGGCATCCTCGCCCTGAAGAAAGAGCATCTGGGCGATGACCAGGTTGGCGACGTCGTCATTGATGGCCGTGCCGAGAAAGATGATGCGCTCCTTGAGCAGCCGGGAATAGATGTCATACGCGCGCTCGCCGCGCCCGGTCTGCTCGATGACCATAGGGATGAGCACCTGCCCCTGTTCGGACGTCATGGCTTCTTCTCCTCAACCGGAGCTTCCGTGACAACTTCCGCCAGCTCGACCAGTCGATCAAGCGTTTTCCGAGCCAAAATGGCGTCCCGAAGATCCTCGAGCAACCCGCGTTCCTGAAGGTCGGTAAGCAGTCGGGATTCCGTTATGCCCCGACGGATTGCCATGGCGCGGATTCGGCTGCGCACCTCCTCCTCGCTGACGAACAGATTCTCCGCCTCTGCGATCCGCTTCAAAATATACCGAAGTTTGATTTTTTCCGCAGCCGACCGTGAGGCCCCCTGCAGAATGTCATCCTTGTGGGCTCGTATTTCGTCGTCGCTCACCCCGCGGATTCGATTTTCGTTGACGATCTCGTAGATCAGTTGTTCCGTCTCGCCCCGCACCTGGGACTCGGGCAGCTCAAAATCAACGCCCCGCAGGAGCTGCTCGGTAATTTGGTCCTCGATCCGGCGTCGCTCATTGGACTCAAAAATTTCCATCAGATCCCTGCGCACCCGCTCCCGAAGCTCCTCCAGAGACGCTGCGCCCGCGGCGCGTACGAATTCCTCATCCAACGGCGGAATCTTCCGCTTTCGAACCCCTTTGACCGTCACAAAGTACGCAGCCTTCCTGCCCGCGAGCGCGGTCTCGGGATAGTCCGGCGGAAAATCCACCTGGATCTCCCTCTTCGTTCCGGCCGTCGCGCCGCAGAGCGCCTGCGAAAAACCGGGTACGAATTCCCGCGCTGAATCGACGAGAAGCCAGAAATCGCGGCCCGAACCCAACCCCTTGGCCTCGGGGACAAGCTCCTCGATCGGACGGCCCTCAGAAACGCCATCGAAATCGATTAGCACCAAATCTCCGATTTCTGCCGGCTGATCGTTGGCCTCGACAAAGCGGGCTTGTTTTTCGCGGAGAAGTTTGAGGGTTTCATCGATCTGGGATTCTTGTACCGAAATCGGCCGGCGAACGACCCGCAACCGCTTGTAATCCGGCAACACGAAGTCAGGGGCGACATCCACAATGACCGAAAAGGAAAACGGCTCGGTTTCAAGCATCTCGCCGTCCCGAACGTCTAGCACCGCGACGGGAGCCAGTTTCTCCCGCGACAGGGCCGATTGGTAGGCGCGGGAAATCAGACGCTGTTTTACGTCATCCGAAATTTCCTTATGAAACCGGCGACGAACCAAATTTTGAGGCGCGTGGCCAGGCCGAAACCCGGGAATTCGGGCATGGCGAGCATATTCGCGGGTTGTTTTTTCAAACTCATCCCTCACTTCCTCTGAAGGGATTTGGATGAAAAGTTCCCGCCGGCACGGCCCAAGCGTTTCGACACGAACATTCATTTATCGCTCCGTGGTTGTAAAGAGTATGACCATAGATGGGGCAAGGGCTGGCGTCAACGGCGCCCATCACCGGTGTCATAATGCTGTGAAAATCTCCTCGTGGTCACGCGATAGGAATGACCCTCATGGCGGCCGCGGAACACCCCTGCCATGGGAGGAATTCAACGGAGTCTGAACGAGCGAATCAGGAATAACGCGGCCGCGATAAGGGAATGGACGCTCACGTGTTATCCCGAACGCAGCGCGCGGTTGGGACGGCAGCTTCGACTTCAGCGTCGTTTTCATGAGCGGCAGCCAGGCGCGGTGAGCCCGCAGAATTTCCGGCGCCAACGGCGCCGGCTACAGGAGATCCCTTCAGGTTTCAGCCAGAGGACTGAGATTATTACCGCTTATGCGGCCGCGGCATCGGAGAGATGGTTCAGAAGACCGTGTCCATGAATAGGTTTGAAACCGAGGAACACTCAAGCCATAGGGAAGAGCGATGAAGACGTCGGAAGAAGACGTGGGGTTACGAACGCGCCGCGGCGCACGACGGGAGGCGCGCGGGAATGCTGCTAGCTTCGCGCAGGGGCGAGCAGGTTACGGCGTCGAGTGCGCCTCCCCCGCCCATATCCCTGAATGGGTCATCTCACAATATTCAAAATTTTTGATACCCCTGCCGTGCGCGTCGCTCGTCTTTCGAACAGGCGGGCGACGATCTTGCCGGAACGAATCTGTTGCGCAGGTTGAATCGGTGTCGTAGCGTAGATTTCCGTTTTGTCTCATGGAAACAGAGACTGCCATCTCCGCGCTGGCCGAGCGGGCTCGCGCTGCGATGCCCGGCGGCGTGAACAGCCCCGTGCGAGCATTTCGGTCCGTTCGTCGGGAACCGCTCTTTGCGAAACGGGCCCACGGCGCGCTATTGGAGACGGAGGACGGCCGGTCCCTGATAGATTTTTGTCTATCTTTTGGCCCGCTGATTCTCGGCCACGCACCACCGCTCGTCGTTTCCGCGATCGCCGAGGCGGCCCAACGCGGGACCTCTTACGCGGTTACGACGGAAGCCGAGATTGAGATGGCCGAGTTGATCAAGTCCGCATTCCCCTCGATCGAACGCGTGCGCCTTGTCAGTTCAGGAACAGAGGCGTGCATGACCGCTGTACGCGTCGCCCGAGGATTCACGGGACGCACGAAAATTATGAAATTCAGCGGGTGCTACCACGGTCATGCTGATTGCCTTTTAGTAAAGGCCGGCAGCGGCGTCGCTGGGGTGGCCGCCGCCTCGTCGGCCGGTGTGCCGGATTCGTGCGCGGGCAACACGCTGGTCGCGCGTTACAACCACGTGGAAGACGTGCAGCGTCTGGCCGCAGACTTCGGGAACGACCTCGCTGCAATCATGGTCGAGCCGGTGGCCGCAAACGTCGGGTTGATCCTGCCGGAACCCGGGTTTCTCGAAATGCTACGGTCAATTTGCGACGAATGCGGCGCGCTGCTGGTCTTCGACGAAGTGATCAGCGGATTCCGATTTTGTTTCGGCGGCTGGCAATCCCTGTGCGGCGTCCGTCCGGACCTAACCTGCCTCGGAAAAATCATCGGTGGCGGCATGCCTGTCGGGGCGCTCGGCGGCCGCGCGGACGTGATGGAATGTCTTGCGCCGCTGGGAAACGTCTACCAGGCCGGCACGCTGAGCGGGAATCCCGTCTCCGTCGCAGCGGGGCTTGCGGTTTTGCGGCAGTTGCAGCGCCAGCCGCCGTATGCGGAACTCGAGGCCCGCACGCAGCGTCTCGTGGGCGCGATCCGGGATGCCGCGCGGCGTAATGGCGTCCAGGTCCAGGTACCCTGCCTTGGGAGCGTGTTTTCGATCTTTTTCGCAGACCGAACGCCTCGCGATTTCGACGACGTGCTGGCCACGAATCAGAACCTCTACGTAAGGCTTTTTCATCGTTTGATCGACGCTGGCGTCTATCTACCGCCATCGCCGTTTGAAGTCAGCTTCCTGTCCACCGCCCATACGGATGCGGTGGTCGACCGAGCAATCGCCGCCTTCCAAACTGCGTTGGCTGGCTTGGACTCTGAATCATCGCAATGAACGAACACGATCAGCTCCACGGGATTCCCGATCTCTCTGAGAAAGGCCGCGACGCCGCGGGCCGGCCCATTTCCCTTAATCGGCGCTTGTTCATGCAGCTTCTCGTCTTCGGGCATGCACGAGACGAACAGGCGCTTATGGCGGCGCTGGACGCGGCGCCCTTTCCTTCCACGCTTTACCGAGATGTGAACGATCCCTGGGGCATTGGCCTGCTGACCTGGAATGAATACCCCGAATTTTTTACCGGCGAGCTTCGGAGTTTTTTGCGCGCTCCGCCTTTTGGGGACCTCGAGTTGAAGCCGGAATTCACCATGTTCGGCAGAACCTATTCGGTGGGCTACGAAGCCGACCTCCCTCACGTACTCTTCAACCGACCTATTCAACGAGCCACGAATCCTCAAACCCCATGGCACATTTGGTATCCTTTGCGCCGGAAGGGCATCTTTGAAAAACTTCGCGCCCATGAGCAGCGCGAAATCCTTGCCGAGCACGGCGACCTGGGCGCCCGCTTCACGGCGGGGGACTATGGAAGCGACATACGCCTCGATTGCCGCGGGCTGGACAGAAACGATAATGATTTCGTCATCGGTTTGATTGGCAAGGCGCTGTTCCCGCTTTCCGCGATGGTGCAGGCGATGCGAAAAACGCGCCAGACGTCCGAATTTTTGGAGCGCCTTGGGCCTTTCTTCGTCGGCCACGCCATCTGGCGCAAACCCGGCGGATTCGTCGGAACCTCTGAATCGCCATGACCGTCGCCGACGTCTCATCGGACGGCGCATCCCCATTTTTGGCGGCCTGCCACTCGCGCCCGACCCCGTTCACGCCCATCTGGTTGATGCGGCAAGCTGGCCGTTATCTTCCGGAATATCGGGCCGTAAAGGAAAAGTGCGGCTCAATTCTCAACATGGTGAAAAAACCGGAGGTAGCGGCGGAGATCACGATGCAGCCCCTGCGGGCCTTTGACCTAGATGCCGCAATTATCTTCGCGGACATACTGACCCTCCTCGAGCCGATGGGAATACAACTCGAGTTTATCAAGGGCGAAGGCCCAGTGCTCCACAATCCGATCCGTAGCGCGGACGACGTGCGGAAGCTCCGACCGGCCGAACCTGCAGAGACGCTCTCGTTCACGATGGAGGCGATTCGTCTCGTGAAGCGAGAGTTAGCGGGGCGCCGACCACTTATCGGATTTAGCGGAGCCCCGTTCACTCTCGCCTGCTATGCGATTGAGGGGGGTAGCTCTCGCGATTTCATGCGAACCCGAACCTTTATGTACAACGAGCCGGAGGCTTGGTCGGACTTGATGGGGCGGCTGGCCAGCGATGTCGGCGATTACCTTGCGGCGCAGATCGAGGCGGGCGTGGATGCGGTCCAGATGTTCGACAGTTGGGCGGGCATTCTGAGCCCTGCCGATTACGAACGGTATGTCCTGCCCTACTCCCGCGTCGCGTTGGAGCGCGCTTTGCGGCGCCGACGTGTGCCTCGAATCCATTTCGGAACGGGTACGGGGGGATTTCTCCATCTCATGCAAGAGGCGGGTTGCGAGGTTGTTGGCATGGATTGGCGCGTCGACCTGGCGAGCGCTTGGGCGAGCCTTGGGCGGCCAGCCGCTGTGCAAGGGAATTTGGACCCTATCGTCCTCTTCGCTCCGCCAGAAGAAATCCGTCGACAGGCGGCGCGAATCCTGCTTAGCGTCCGCGGGCGGCCGGGCCACATCTTCAACCTCGGTCACGGCGTACTCGAGCACACGCCCGTCGATAACGTGCGACTCCTCGTGGATTTTGTCCACGAGTATTCGATGCACCTGAACGAGAGCGCTCCCCTCCAGCCGTGAAACGCCTGGCGATCATCGGCGGCGGCATCACCGGCCTCTCCGCCGCGTGGTATGCCTGTCGGGAATTCACGCGTCTCGGCATCAACGCCTCCTGCACGCTCTTCGAGGCATCGGATCGCCTCGGTGGGAAAATTGTGACGGAGCGTACCGGCGGATTCGTCATCGAGGGCGGCCCGGATTCATTCCTGGCTGAAAAACCGGCCGCGCTCGAGCTCTGCCGCGAACTGGGCCTGCAGGATGAGATTTTGCCGTCAAACGAACAGTATCGGCGCGTATACATCCTGCGGCGCGGCCGACTGGTCCCCTTTCCGGAGGGGTTTCGTCTTACGATCCCCACCCGTTGGATGCCTTTGTTGGCCACTCCGCTGTTGTCACCCTTCGGCAAACTCCGAATGGCCGCCGAGGTTTTCATTCCGCCCCGCAAGGATCCGGAAGACGAATCCCTTGCCTCGTTTATCCGTCGGCGCTTCGGAAACGAGTGCCTCGAACGAATTGCAGGACCGCTCCTCGGCGGAATATTCGTCAGCGATCCGGAGCGCCTCAGTATGCAGGCAACATTTCCGCGCCTCCTGGAAATGGAACGAACCTATGGAAGCCTCATCCGAGCCGCGCGTGCAGCCTCCGCTAAGCGTCCCCAAAACGGCCCTCTCGCCGACCGGGTGAACCGAGCGCATCGGGCCCTGTTTCACTCATTACGGAACGGCATCGCCGGGATCGTCGAGGCACTCGAGCGGCACATCGAAGCCGGAGTAATTCGCCGGACTCAGGTTCACAGGGTCATCCCCTCCGGGCGGAGCCTCCGCGTCGAAACGGAGGCGGGCGAGGCATTTCTCGCCGACGCAGCGATATTGGCGATTCCCGCGAATCGTGCAGCCGAGATTGTCCGGGAATCCGCCAACGGACTTGCCGAAAAACTTGAGCGGATCCGGTTTGTCAGCTCTGCCGTCGTCACACTGGCCTATCGCGCGGACGCGATACCGGCGGCGCGGCCTCTCGACGGCTTTGGCGTGCTTGTCCCGGACGCGGAGGGAAGAGCCATTCTCGCGATCACCTGGTCATCCACCAAATTTGCAAACCGTGCGCCGCCCGGAGCCGCCCTCATGCGTGTCTTCCTAGGCGGTCCTCGCCACGAGGGGTTGGCTTGGCAATCGGAGGAAGATCTGGTCCAGATTGCGAGGACAGAAGTCGCCTCCATTCTGGGCATCCGGGCTTCTCCTCTGTTTCACCGACTCCACCGCTGGATCGAAGCCAATCCTCAATACGATGTAGGACATTCGACCCTGGTGAAGGCGATCGAGTCCGAGGGACGGTCCCTTACCGGGTTATTTTTCGCGGGCAGCTCCTACCACGGCGTCGGGATTCCCGACTGCATTGAGTCCGCGAAACGCGCCGTATTAGGGGTTTTGCAATACTGGCGCGACCAAAGCGACGAGTCGAGCGGCTGAGGCTCTACGTAAATTAGCCGCCGAAGCCGCAGCATCAGGATTTCAGGGCCGCGGCCACCATCTCTGCCAATTCGTCGATCGTGTTGGCCACCGGCACACCGGCGTGGGAGAAGGCCTTCAGTTTGGATGCCGCCGTTCCGGCTCCACCGGATACAATCGCCCCCGCGTGGCCCATTCGTTTTCCTTCGGGTGCGGTGTGTCCCACGATAAATGCGAAAACCGGTTTGCGAATGTGGTGGCGGATAAATTCCGCGGTACGCTCCTCTTCGTCGCCCCCGATCTCGCCGATCAAAACGATCGCGTCGGTGCCGGGGTCTGCCTCGAATAGCGGCAGCAGGTCCATAGGCCCCGATCCCACGATGGGATCGCCGCCGATCCCAATGCATGTGGACTGCCCCACGCCGAGACGGGTCAGCGCATACACAATCTCATAGGTCAGCGTGCCACTCCTCGAAATGACGCCGACGCGCCCCGGCTTATGAATGTAGCCAGGCATAATACCGATTTTTGACTGTCCTGGTGTGATCACACCCGGACAGTTGGGTCCGATCAGCCGAATGCCGCGGCGCCGCACTTCATGATAAACGTCCATCATGTCGAGCGTCGGGATTCCCTCCGTGATCACGACAATCAGCGGAAGACCGGCATCCATCGCCTCAAAAATCGCAGAGGTCGCGAATTTCGCTGGAACGTAAATCACCGTCGCGTTGGCGCCGGTCGCCGCCACGGCTTCCTTCATGGTGTTGAACACCGGCAACCCGTGGACCTGTTCGCCGCCCTTGCCCGGCGTGACGCCCCCCACGACCTTCGTTCCGTATTCCAACATGCCTTTGGCGTGGAACGAGCCGTCGCGGCCGGTAATTCCCTGGACTAATACGCGCGTCGTTGAATCAATCAGAATGCTCATCGCTGTTCACCTCGGGTCCGCCCGCCGCCTCAATCACCTTCCGAACCGCCTCCGCAAACGTCGCCGCGGGAATAAGCGCGCTTTCGCGGAGCATCGCCAAGCCGGCCTCGGCATTTGTGCCGGTGAGCCGAACGACGACGGGAACCCGGATGGTCATCCGAGAGAATGCTTCCAGAATCCCTTTTGCGATGTCGTCGCAGCGAGTGATCCCGCCAAAGATATTGATCAAAACGGCTTTGATGCCTGGACGGCTCAGAATAATACGAAACGCGTTCACGACCTTGTCCGGGTTGGAGCTTCCACCCACGTCCAGAAAATTCGCCGGTCGACCGCCGAAGAGTTTGATCATATCCATTGTGGCCATCGCCAGCCCCGCCCCGTTGACCATACAGCCGATGTCGCCGTCGAGCTCGACATAGCTTAATCCGCAGGCCTTGGCGTCAACTTCATTCGGATTTTCCTCCCCGAGATCGCGCAGGGCCTCGATATCCGGGTGCCGAAATAATGCATTGTCATCGAAATTCACCTTTCCATCGACGGCGACCACGGTTCCGTCCGGCGTCAGTACCAACGGGTTGATTTCAACGAGCGACGCATCCAGCTCCACGAACATACGGAAGAGCTTCCGCATGATATCGAGGACGACCGCCTGGTGGGCCGGTCCGAACAGCCGCTCTGAAACAGGCAGTGCAGCCGCTTCTGGAAAATCCCGGCTGAAGGCGTGAAAGCGGAAGATCTTTTCCGGAGAGGTTTTGGCCAGCTCCTCAATTTCCATGCCGCCTTCCGCGCTGGCCATGAACAGAATGCCCCGTGCGCTGCGATCCAGGATCACCGCGAGATAGGCCTCTCGCGCAATCTCCACAGCATCGGCAATCAGCACTTTCCGGACTCGGCTCCCCTTGATATCCATCCCGAGGATGCCCCGGGCCTTTTCGGCTGCCTCCTCAGGTGTTTTCGCCAGCTTGACGCCCCCCGCCTTTCCACGACCGCCGGCATGGACCTGCGCTTTGACCACCACCGTGTGTCCATAGTTACGGGCGATCGCTGCTGCCTGCTCGGGGGTTTCCGCCACTTCACCGGCCTGGGTGGGAATCCCGTATCGGCGGAACAACTCCTTGGCTTGATACTCGTGGATTTTCATGCGAAGGGGAGGTTATGCAAGCGCGAGGGATGTGGCAAGGCGAAATCACGATCCGGCCCCTGGGTGCGCTGGTTCTCCTCCTGTTGCCAGCCCTCGCGCCGGCCGCATCGGATATTCCGCAGTTCTCGGCCATCGATCCCGGCCCGTGCATTCGCAGGGACGAAAAGCTGCGAGCAGCGTGGCTTAGAGCAAGACACTACATCCACCAGCGGTTCTACGCGGATGCCCTCCTGTTATTGACCAACTGCCTTGAGTCCTGCCCGCAGGACGCCTCAAGCCGACACCTGGCGGCCCTTTGCGCATGGGGTGTCGGACAACGGGACGTCGCAGCCCGCTGGCTGGTGATCGCTACCCGACTGGATCCCAACCAACCGGCTCCGGCGGCCGCACTCGCGGCGCTCTATGCCCGAGATGAGAAGGACGCGGTCGCGATCGGCTGGTTGCGACGGGCCGTCACGGGACTGGAGGCGCCGCTACGCGCTTGGTGGCTGACCCGCCCTTCATTGGACCCCCTCTGGCAGAGGGCTTCTCCGGCGTGGCTGGCGTTTCTCGACGAAATCGGGGTTCCGACAGACCAGGCCTCCGCGCGCGCAGCAGCACGGGAACCGACTGTCAATGATGGTCCGCTGGCCGATGATTCCCTCACGCCAAGAAGGCTGTCACTCCGTCCCTTCAACTATGTCCCCGACGATTCGAAGTCGTCAATAGAAAGCTGGAGCGGCGAATGGGAAACTGTGAGTGGCGCTGATTTCCATCCCGATCCGCTCTTGGACGACGGCGATAAGCCGTCCCCAACGCGTGCAGACGAAGTTGAATCGGCGAGGGAACAGCCTTGACGCAAACGCCAGCCGATGGAAACTCCCTCCGCCTCATGAACACGCCCTCCGAATCGAAGTGGACTCCCTCTCTCTGGTTGCTCGCCGTCCTCGCGTTGGCGTTCTTCGGCATCCGGACTATTTCACACGGTGACTTCTGGATCCATTTGGCCACTGGTCGGCACCTGGCCGAGAAGGGGTGGCTGTTGTCCGACCCCTTCTCCTTCGCAACCGACCCCTCGTTGGGATGGGTAAACCCGTCATGGATGTACGACTGGCTGCTATATCGTATTTGGCAGCTCGGCGGTGCAGTTGCGGTGTCCCTGCTTTTCATCGCCTGCGTCATCAGCGCGTTCGCGCTCGTTCGAACGTCCATCCCGCCTCAGGCGGTCAACGCCCATGCGGCGCTCGCGCTGCTGCTGGTCTCCTGGCTGGTGGCCCCCAATTTTCAGATCGCGCCATGGGGGCCGGCGCTGCTTTTTTTCTCGGTGTTCGTTGCCTCACTACACCGTGGAATCGGCCGCGCGGACTGGGTTGCATTGCCCGCGCTGCAGGTATTGTGGACGAATATGCACCCCTCGTTTGCGCTCGGGCCCCTGACGGCGCTGTTGTTCGCATTAGACCGAAATAGGCCTGGCCGCCGGCTGTACGTTCTGATGTCGATCGCCTGTGCCGCGACGACGTTCGTCAATCCATACGGATGGCGGCTACATCAACTGGCCTATCGGCTGCTTTTCGACGCAAACATGGGTGCGCTGTTGGACTGGATTTCTCCGTTCCAAGCCGATTTCGCGATGTTCGCCCTCCGGACCCCGCTCCTTGTCTCGCTGGTCGCCATAATGGCAGGTTTCATCGTCATTCGCGGTTCGCTTCCTTGGGTGCCGACGACGTTGGGATGCCTCGGCGCATTGCTCTGCGTACTCAGCCCTCGATATTGGGCCTTCGGCGCGCTTTTCATCTTCCCGTTCTGCGCCGTGTCACTGGAAGCGCTTGGCCATGTTGTACAGCGGCGCATTCAGTGGAATGGCATAGTGCCCGTGGCTCGATGGCTCATCGGGGGCCTTGCGGTCGCGATGATGGCCATGAGCTGTAGCGGTTATTATCTAAACCGGATCGGAAGCGCATCCAGCTTCGGGCTCGGCGTGACGGAGGATGCTTTCCCCACGCGCGCGTGTGAGTCGATCCTCGCTCGCCCTGACTTCCCGGCTCGCGCCATCAATTTCGCGCACGACGGCGGCTACCTCGCATGGGCGCTGCCGAATCGCAAGATTTTCTGTGACACCCGCGTTCCCGTGTTCGGTACCGCGTTTTATCATAAGCTGGCGCGCGGACTCTACAATGAGCCCGAGATTCTAACGAATCTCATCCAGCGCTTCGATCCCGGGGCCTTCATTTTGAGCGGTCTTTGGCCTGGTTCCGGCTACGCGGCCAAACGCCTGATCGAGAGCGGTCAATGGATCCCGGCTTACTTCGACGGCACCACGATCATCTTCCTCCGCAACTCCCCTGAGAACAGCCGGCTCCTCGGCGACTCTGGCCTGCAGGCGAAGGGTTTGGAAATCGTCGAAAACGCGAGGCGCGCCTACAAATTGGAGTTGGAATCGCCGATGCCCGTCCGCAACCATCCCCGGCTGATCGCCGCCGGCTATATCTATGGCGGGCTCGCAAGGACTAAGGAATTGCGCGCCGTGACCGCATTGACCACCCGCGGGTCGCCCACCCATGCCCCGAGCTGGGGCGCCTTCGGCATCGCCTCCGCGCAACTCGGAAATTACGCGGAAGCCGCCGTTGCGCTCAAGCGAGCCATCCGCTTGAAGCGCCAGGACGCGCTGTACGCGCTGTGGCTCGCGCTCTCGTATGAAAAGCTGGGCAAAACTGCCGAGGCGGCCGAGATGCGCGATCGCGCACGGCGCATCAATCCACGGCTGGTCGAATCCTTCGATAAGGAATTCGATCCTCGCTGGAAGTCCTCGGAGCCCAAGCCGCCCTCCGAGTGACCGGCTTGCCGAATCCGTAACGAGGATTCTCCCTTCGTAAAAACTGTGCGGCTGGAACGACGCCGGCACGTCGGGGAGCTTATTGTGCCAGTGACGGGAGATGTCCGATGGCCTGAGCGTGAATCGAAGGAGGGATGATGATAAGCTCCTAATAAAGATGGCTCACCTTTTCACGCCGAGGACTCGGCAGGCCGGAAATCAACTAGCGGCCAGGGCTTCTTGGATCGAGGTGCAGAGATAATCGAGGTTCGCCGGCGTAATACCGGCGACGTTAATCCTGCCGCCGGCAACGATGTAGATACTTTTTTTCTCGCGCAAATAGGCGACATGCGCGTCAGACAACCCCGAAAACGAGAACATTCCCTTTTGGCGCGCGATGAAGCTGAAATCTCCGGGCACACCGTGTGCGGCGAGCGCCTCAACGAAGGCGCGTCGGGTCCGCGCGATGTGCTCCCGCATCCCGGCAAGCTCGGATTCCCACTTTTGCCGCCTTGCGGGATCTTTCAATATTGTCGAGACGATCAGCCCGCCGTGTGCCGGCGGGTTCGAATAGTTCGTGCGGATCGCGATTTCCACATGGCTGAATGCGGCAGCGGCGGCATCCGCATTCTCGGCGACCAGCGTCAAGGCCCCGACCCGGTCCTGATACAAACCGAAATTTTTGGAAAACGAGCTTGCCACAAGAAGCTCTTGACACGCGGCGGCGAGCGCGATCAGCCCGGCGCGGTCTTCCGCCAGCCCTTCGCCAAACCCCTGATACGCAAAATCCAGGAAGGGGAGCCAACCGCGGCGCGCGGCCAACGTTGCCACTTCGGCCCACTGCGCAGGCGAGAGGTCGACGCCCGTCGGATTGTGGCAGCACGCGTGAAGCACCACCACATCGCCCGGCGGCACGGCGTCGAGCGAGGCAAGGAATCGATCGTAATCCAGCCATTTCGACGCCGCGTCGTAATAGGGGTATTCGCGAACGGCGAAGCCCGCCGCCTGGAAAATCCCTTTGTGGTTGGCCCACGTGGGACTGCTTACCCAGACCGTGGACCCCGGCGAAAATTTTTTCAGGAAATCGGCTCCCACCCGCAGGGCGGCAGTGCCCCCCGGCGTGTGGGCGGTTTGGGCGCGGCGTGATGCGAGAACCGGATGGCCCGGACCGAACAGAAGTTCCTGAACGGCATTTCGATATTCCGGGTCGCCCGCAATGGGCATGTAGGATTTGGTTTTTTGCGTGGCCAAAATATGCGCCTCGGCCTCCTTGACCGATTCCAACACGGGCGTCTGGCCGCGAGCGTCTTTGAACACCCCTGCACCGAGGTTCACCTTGCACGGGTTAGGATCATTTTTCCACGCCTCGGTAAGACCGAGGATCGGATCAGGCGGAGCGGGCGAGATTTGGGCAAACATGTCGATTCCTCGTTCAGCCGTAATATTTTTCCGCGTACCAGCGGATCCAATCCTCTTCCGGCTTGACGATCCGGATCTCGCGGGCAGCGTTTTCCGGCGAATCGGAGGCGTGGGCGGCATTGATCATGATGTCCCGCCCGAATTCTTTCCGGACGGAGCCGGGCTCGGCCTTGCTGGGGTCCGTGGGCCCGAGGATCTTTCGGATTTTCTCCACCGCGTTTTCGCCGGAATACACCAGCACGAGGCTCTTGTGGCGTCCGGGCTGGCTCTTTTGTTCGGAAGTCAGACCCACCGGATTGACCCCCGTCATGAATTCGATGATCTGGTTGAACTGGATATCGCCGTATATGGGGCCCAATTGCTCTCCAATCATCTGCCGGACTGTTTCCGGAATGGGAAACCCCATCTCGCGCTCGAGTGCGTCGCCTCCGCGCTGCGCGACGAGCGCCTTCATTTTCTGGCGAAGAACGGGCTGCACCGGGGCGTAAAATTCCTCCGCCTGCGCGACCGACATGCGGTTCACCTTCGCGGCAATAATTCGCAGACCCGACCTCGAAAAAATATCAATGATGCTGCCAGGCCGCACGCTCGGGAAGGTGAAGTTGTCAGGCTTAATCATGACGAGTGTCTGTTGGACGTTGCCGCCCTTGCTCACGTCATGAGCATGCGCCACAATCCCCCCGTCCGACTCCGCATAGGACGCCCACAGCAGCAGCGCCTCCGCAACTGTCTCACGGGACCGGGCGGTCATCACGGCCGGCTCGAGGTAAATCACGCGGCCACTTTCGTCGACAATGAAGTCGCCGTATGTGTCGCGCACGGTCTCACCAGAGTAGGCATGGGGACGCAAGGAACCCACTGCATCCCGCACCTTGGCAATCGCATCCTCCCCTTCAAAGAGTAGCATCATCACGCGACGACGCCGGTCGGTGCCGGGCTCCGGCATATACGCCCGAAGCACGTAATCCGCCAGCAGATCCCGTTCCTGGGGCGAGACATCGGGGGCCCGGCGCACCAGATCGGCATAGCGGCGAACCAGCTCTTCACTGGGACCAAACATGCGCGCAGCCACCAATTCCAAGCCGGTCCGTGTCATGATGCGCCCAATGACGCCGCCCGTCCGGGATTTCGCGATCGTGTAAGGGTTGATCAGACAAAAGGCGAGTTCGAGCGACATGAATCCTCCATCAAATGAGCGCGTACCCTAAGCCGGTCGCAAGGCGCGATCAAGCGCGGACTTGGCAGTCCGGCTTCCCGAGGCAAGCATGAGTCCATGAGCGAAAAAATCCGCAGGCGCCAGCTTGAGGCCTGTATGCAGGCTCGCGATCACGTCGCGCGATCCCTATTGTGCGGCCAGCCGGCGGATGCCGCTCTGGCCGAATGGTTGCGCGGCAGACCCTCCGCCGGAGCCCGCGACCGCCGCCTGATCCGAAGCGCCATTTTCGCCGAAATCCGCTGGCACGGCTGGGTCCGCTGCATCGATGACCCTCCTGCGCGGCTCGCCATTGCGCTCGCGCTCGACGGCCTGCCGGAACTGGCGCAACAGATCAATCCGGACCTTGCTCCGATGCCGCCCCCGTCTGCCGATTTGTCCGATCTTTCCCATTGGCTGACAGCACTGATGCCGGGTCGTGCGTTCCCGCCCGAGGACCTTGTCCCCTCGTGGATCTGGGAGGAAATCCCAGAGGATGGCAGACCCCATTTCCGAATTCGCTTCCTCGAAAGCTTGCAGCGCCGCCCTCCGCTCTGGCTCCGGGCGCGGTTCGGGCGGCTTCGCGAGGCACTCGAAGCGCTTCGGAAAGCGGGCGTTGAGGCGTGCGAGCATCCGAGAGTTGCGAATGCCATCCGGGTCGACGGCGCATGTTCGCGCGCCATCCTGGCGCCGCTCCTGCATCAATACGTGGAAATCCAGGATTTTGCATCCCAGCAAATCGGCCTTTTCTGCGCGCCGGCTTCAGGAGAGCGCTGGTGGGACATGTGCGCGGGAGGCGGCGGCAAAGCGCTCCATTTGCTGGACCTGACGCAGGACCATGCCTTCGTTTACTGCACCGATCTGAGGTCGGAACCGTTGCGAGATTTGGCCCGGCGCGCGCGCGCCGCAGGGTTTCGAAACTGGCAGGCTCGCCAGGCTGACGCAACCTCGCCCATTTCCGGCTTCAAAGATCGTTTCCAAGGTATCCTGATTGACGCTCCCTGTTCCGGCACTGGCACCTGGAGCCGAAATCCCGACGGGCGTTTTCGCGTCAAACGAGAAGACCTGCCAAGATACACGAGGATCCAAAACTCTCTGCTTCAGGCCGCAACCGAACACCTCGCACAGAGCGGCCGCATCATCTATTCGGTCTGTTCTCTGACGCGGACTGAAACGGAAGACGTGACGGAAAGATTCTGCCGAGAATCCGGGTTTCACGTTCTGCGGACACTCCGCATCGACCCAGCGGACGGACCCGGTATCGGGATGTGGGCTGCGGAGCTCAGAAGGCGAAGCTCCGGCCGCGCCAGTTGATCGGAACGGCGGGGTTCGGCCTTCTTTGGGAAGAGTGGATTCGCGAGGGCCGTCGAACGTCCTCACGCGGCGAGATTATCACGGCGACGGAGTTTGTCGTTCCGGGTCTGGGCCAGAGGGCTTTGCGAGTCTGCACCCGAGCTGAACTGACTGGATTGCGGCAAGAAGGGGCTCCCAGACCTCAATGGGCACATGAACGTGTTCCGGCCGCCGGCCTGGCGCGTCCTCAGCCGGCGCTTCGCCGTGGTAGTCGCTGCCCCCGGTCACCAACAGCCCGATTTCGGCCGCAAGTGATCTGTACGCGCGCACGGTCTCCGGGCTATGCTCCGGATAGTACACTTCGATGCCAGTCAAACCCGCCTTATGGAGTTCGCGGAGAAGTTCCGCGAGATCTCGGCGATTCATTTTGAGCGCATAGGGGTGGGCGATCACCGCCACGCCGCCACTCTCCCGAATCAGTCGGATCGTGGAGACGGGGTCGAGGCGACGCCTCTCGGCGAAAGCCGGCCTGCCCCTCCCCAGAAAACGGTCGAACGCCTCCCGCTTCGAATGAACGATTCCCTTTCGGACTAGGACACCCGCGATGTGGGGGCGCCCAACCACTTCGCCGCCGGCCGCCGCGGCCACCTCCTCTTCGGTGATGCGAAAGCCCAGCCGATTCAATTTGTGGATGATTTCACGGTTTCGTTCCGAGCGCCCTTCGCGAATCCAGCCGAGAGCCTCGCGAAGTGCGGGGCTGGTCGGATCAATGCCGTAACCCAGCACATGCACCGAACCGCCGTCTAACTGCGCGCTGACCTCAACCCCGGAAACCGCCGGAATGCCTGCCGCTCGCGCGGCGTTCAAAAATCGCTCGACCCCCGATACCGTGTCATGATCCGTCAGCGCCATCCCGCGAAGGCCGAGGGCCGATCCGCGAGCGACCAGCTCCTCCGGCGTTTTGGAGCCGTCGGAGAAGGTCGAATGCATGTGCAGGTCGATCACACAACTTCACAGGATGGATTTTGCCACCTCAGCAACGCGCGCCGCGGTGAATCCGAACTGTTTGGCCAATTCGCCCGCCGGCGCCGAAGCGCCGAAGCGGTCGAGACCGACCACCTTCCCACTGTCCCCGACATACTTCGACCACCCCAGGGAGATGCCCGCCTCCACCGCAACTCGCCGGAGACAGGCGCGGGGCAAAACCGCCTCCCGATACTCAGGGGGCTGTTTCTCGAAGAGTTCCCATGATGGCATGCTTACAACGCGCACCCGTAGCCCCCTTTCGGACGCCAGCGCGCGTCCGGCGTCGAACGCCAGCGCCACCTCGGACCCGCTCGCCATCAGGATAAGATCCGGCACGCCAGGGGCTGACTCCCAGAGCACATAAGCTCCCTTCAACACGCCAGACGCTGGCGCGCAA
This sequence comes from Kiritimatiellia bacterium, assembly GCA_025054615.1. Classification (NCBI taxonomy): domain Bacteria; kingdom Pseudomonadati; phylum Kiritimatiellota; class Kiritimatiellia; species Kiritimatiellia bacterium. Next base: position 74,598 of record JANWZO010000009.1, on the reverse strand, counting down.
ACGGTTCGATCAAGCACCGGCACATTCTGCCGGGAAAGCGCGAGCAGCGTAGGTCCGTGCCGGTTGTGGAGCGCCGCAAGCCACGCATACGACGTTTCATTGGCATCCGCTGGCCGAATCAACGTGAGGTTCGGAATACCGCGAAGGGACATTAGGTGTTCGACGGGCTGATGCGTCGGCCCGTCCTCGCCGAGGAAGATGCTGTCGTGCGTGAACACATAAATCGCGGGAATCTCCGTGAGCGCCGCCAGCCGGATGGAGGGCCTGCAGTAGTCCGAAAAGACCAGGAACGTCGCCCCGAAGCAGATGAACCCGCGATGCAGACACATGCCGTTCACCGCAGCCGCCATCCCGTGCTCGCGGACACCGAAGTGGAGATTTCGGCCCGCATACGAATGGCGGCCGACGGATGGCGCCCCCTTGATCAGCGTCACCGTGCTGGGCGCCAAATCGGCAGAACCGCCGACGAAGTGAGGGATCTCTTTCGCCAGCGCCTGAATGACCTGGCCGGAGGCCGAACGGGTCGCCATCGGCTTCGCAGTTGGGAAGACCGGCAATTTTTGCTCGAGATCGGGAGGCACCTCTCCGCGGATAGCCGCATCCCATTCGGCGGCCAGGTCCGGGTAAGCGGCGCGATAGGCGTCCAAGGCCGCGAGCCAGCGGCTGCGGGCGGCCTCGCCCTCTTCGCGGCGGGTGGCAAATGCGGCTCGGGCCTCGTCCGAAATATAAAATTCCTGGTCCTCCGGAAGCCCGAGATTCCGTTTGGTCGCCTTCACCTCCTCCACGCCCAGAGGAGCGCCGTGCGCCTCGTGGTGGCCCGCCATATTCGGGCTGCCTTTTGCGATGGTGGTGTGACCGATGATCAGGGTTGGCCGCTCGCGCTCGGACCGGGCTGAATGGAGCGCCTGCTCGATGGCCGCATGGTCGTGTCCGTCGATTTCGAGCACATTCCAGCGATACCCCTCGAAACGCTTGCGAACGTCATCGCTATACGCCAGATCGGTCTCGCCCTCGATCGTGATGCGGTTGCTGTCGTAGAAAACGATCAGCTTGTGAAGCCCGAGATGGCCCGCGAGCGAGAAGGCCTCATGCGAAACGCCCTCCATCAGATCGCCGTCGCCGGCGAGGACATAAGTGTAATGGTCGACGATTCGGTGGCCGGGCCGATTGAACTTGGCCGCCAGCATCGCCTCCGCAAGCGCCATTCCCACGGCATTGCCGCACCCCTGGCCAAGCGGGCCTGTTGTTGTTTCGACGCCCGGTGTCAGATGCGCCTCCGGGTGCCCCGGGGTCCGGCTGCCCCACTGCCGAAAACGCTTCAATTCGTCTAGGGGCATATCGTAGCCCGCCAGATGCAGCAGACTGTACAGCAACATGGAGCCATGGCCTGCCGATTGCACGAACCGGTCGCGGTCCGGCCACTGCGGATCGGACGGTGAATATTTCAAAAATTTTAGGAAGAGGACCGCGGCGAAATCGGCCGTACCCATCGGCATGCCAGGATGTCCTGAATTGGCTTTTTGGACGCCGTCCATGGCGAGACCACGAATGATGTCGGCGACATGCTTGGTGTTCATAAGCGCCTCCGAATTCGTTTGCGCTCTAACAAAGGGCGGATGGCGTGTCAATCGCCCGGCCCCCGGCATCGGCCTGTCAGGCGCGCTATCGGTGAACAACGTCGAGGAGGTAGCGACGAATCTCCGGCAGCGACCATCGCTGGTGGATCGGCAGCCGCGTCAGCGCGAAATCATAGCGCACCGGGTCGTCCGGGCGGATGAGGCGGAAGCGTCGCGTGACCTCCCGAGCCGCCTTCAGGTCGGCAGCCTTTCTTCGGGTGAAGCGGAGGGCCCGCGCGATGCGAAGCATGTGAACATCCAGGGGAACCAGTAGCCGGCTCGGATCATCCGGCCATCCGCCTGGATCCACCGCATCGCAACGAACCAGCCACCGCAGCAACAGGTGGAGCCGTTTGCAGGCGGACCCTCGGTCCGGCTGGGGCACCAGCGGGTTGTCCCTTCGCAGGCCGCATTCACACAACATTAAGACCCAGCGCTGCAGCGTGTCATGCGCGTCGGCATCCTCAGCTCGGCGCGCGCGGATCCATGCCGCGCCCAATGATCCGTAGCGCTCCGAAGCGGAGCGGGCGGCGATAAGGAGATTCGCGAGGTGGCGGCCGTTCGCCCAACGGTGACGCCAGCCGCCGAGCGCTTGGACGAGCTCGGCCTCAGAAATGTCGCGCAGCGCTTGCGCCGGTTGCTGACCGAATACGGCAAGGGCCAGACGGATGCTTGCGGAAATTTGCTTCACGTTTCCGAACGCGCAGACCGCGGCGACCAGCGCGGCCACCTCTCGGTCGGCGGGATTCGCATAGGGACGAACGCATCCCAGCGGGTCATCGCCAATCAACAGCGGGCGGTTGAACTCCGCATAAAGTGCTTCAAGTCGAGCCGCAAGTCCCTCGAGGCTTCTCAATGGATTCCGTGGACTCGCAGGCGGTGTCGAAGGAAATCCGGCCGGTTGGTCATCAGGGCGGGCAAACCCGCCCGCGCGAGTTTCAGCGCCACATGTTCATCATCCACGACCCACACTATTAGGCCGAGTCCGGCCGCTAGAATTTCCGAGATAAATCGCTCGTCGACCGCGTCACACATGCCGGCACTCACGCCATCGAGGCCGTGTCGCCGCGCAAGATCGATTACATGCTCCGCCGTCCATGGGTCCGGAGCGCCGACCTCGCCCCGCGGTTCCACATTGAGATAGACAGAATATCTGGGGAACGCCTGTTTCACGAGCGCCATTAGGTAAGGGCTGAACCCGAGAAATCCGATGGCTTGCGGCGGAAGACGATGGACCTCCATTTCGTCGCGCAACGGCGGAAGGATTTCCGCCCCGCACTTGATTTCGATCCAGAGCTGCCGGCCGCCGGGAATCATTTTGAGCACGTCGCGTAGCAAAGGTATCGGCGTGGAACGGAATCGCGGGCTTTTCCAAGCGCCCACGTCCAGGGTTTTGAGTGCGTCCCAACGGACCCGTGCGACCTCCAGCGACTCCCTCGACGTGCGAGCCGTAGTTTCATCATGCATCAAAACGATTTTTCCATCGGCAGTGAGGCGAACATCAATTTCGACCGCATCCGCTCTCTCCCGCCAGGCGAGGAGGATGGAGGGGATGGTGTTTTCTGGGGCCTCCCAGGAGGCGCCCCGATGGGCGACAATTTTCATGGCGCGATGGAAGCGTAGCGGACGGACGACGCACCGTCCACAGGAACGGAATTGCCAGCCGACGGGGCGGTCTACGCAGGAAGCTGTCCTGCGGTCCGTGCGTGATTGGCGGATGGCGGGGCGGGGGGCGCAGGCGCCGCATCCGGAATTTGGAGGCGAATGCCATGGAAAGCCAGAAACCGTTCGGCCTTTTCCCGGCCCATGTATTTGACCAACAGGCTTCGGTCGGTCTCCGTGAGATCCACGAGGATCAGGCCGTCGAGGCAATTCCCAAAAGATGGGTCGATATTAAAGCCCAACAAACGCCCTCCCAGTCGGAGATACTGACGCAAAAGAATCGGCATCCCTTTGAGATCCGTCTCGAGATCAGCAATGAGCGAATCGATCTCTTCCAGGTCGTTCACCACGGCCTGGTGCCTGCGCAGTTGCCACGCATGGAAGGGGTTGGTCAGTGGCGGCTTCCGCGCGCGGACAAGCTTCGCAAGGTCGGGCTCAAAGTTGTTTATCTTTAGGAAGGAAATCAACAGTTGGCGCGAGATGGATTGGTAGTCGTTGTTGATGCTCACCGGCCCGAAAAGAATTTTGTACTTGGGGTGGTCGGCGATGAACAGGGCGATGCCCTTCCAGAGCAGCATCAAGGGGGAGAAATTTTTCTGGTACTCGGGGCGGACAAACGACCGGCCCATCTCCAGCGCGGGCCCCAGGCGCTCCAACAATCGACGCCGGTACCGAAACAGCGTGCTTGTGTAAAGGCCGCGGATGCCCAATCGGCTGACGATTTCGTCGGTTTTGCCGAGCCGATACGCGCCGACGATTTCGGATCGAGACCTGTTCCAGACAAACACATGAAGGTAGTAATCGTCGAACCGGTCCAGATCGAGCGCCTGGCCGGTGCCCTCCCCCACTCCGCGGAACGTCAATTCGCGCAACCGGCCGATCTCGCGCAATATGTTGGGAAGTCTCGCCGCCTCCGCGTAATAAACGGCGAAATCGCCGCTTTCCACGAGGCGATTTGCGTCTGGCAGATGCTCAATTTCCGCCTTCAGAAGCTCGGGCGCGACCGGCGGCGCAATCTCCATCTTCTCAGGCTTGAACATTCGAATCGGAAAAATTGCCCGACGAAAGATCGGTTTTTTTTCCTCCCGGCGGCGCCGAAGATGGTATGTGCGCATCCGAAGATAGTCCATCAGCTCGCGGTCATCGGTCAGCGGAGCCAGACGCTTCCAAGGAATCAGCGTGCCGATCCGCACCTCAATTGATTTGTTGCTCTTGTTGATGAGTTCGCGGGGCAGCATCCCGGTTCGCAGACGGGGGTGCACGAGGCCCAGTATTTGGAATACCAGGCTATTCGAGCCGCGGAAGAAGACGGGGAGGGCCGGCGATTCGGTGAGACGGATCAGCCGCGCGATCGTCGGACTCCATTCGGGGTCGCAGATCCCGCCGCGACGCAGGTCAATGTGCGACACCTCGCCCGCCGGGAATACCCCGAGGACACCGCCCGATTTGAGCCAGCGGATCGACTCCTTCAGCGGCTTCATATTGATTTGGGCCGATTCCTTGCGGTCAAAAGGATCGACGAAAATCATTGAGTCGTGGAGATCCGGTATAGCCTTCAGCAGAAAATTCGCCATCAATTTGACATCCGGCCGAACCGAGCGAAGAAGGGCACCGAGGATGATTCCTTCGATTCCACCAAACGGATGATTGGCCACCACGACCAACGGGCCCGAACGGGGAATCTTATCAAGGTCAGATTCCGAGACCTTCGTCTCGATATTCATGACGTCAAGGACGCGATCCAGAAAGTGCCGATCATCGTCCAGCGTGGCGACCGTGTAGTACAACTGGTTGATCCGATCGATGGCCAGTGCCCGTTCCACGGCGCCGCCAATCACGGAGAACACCTTTTGTTGAAGGGGATTTTTGAAGTAATCCCCCAAATTGATCAGCTTCCTGATTTGTTCCGATCCGCTCATCGGACGATTCGATGGGGATCAGTATGCCAGAATCCGATTCGCAAAGAATCTTTTATTGAGCGGGAGTCGAAGCCTGAAACGTCTGTTGGGCCAACCGCAAGGCGTCCAGGACCTGGCGGTCGTGAGAACCGGTCTGCACATCTTCAATCACCCGCGCGACCCTCCCGTCGGGCGAGATAATGAACGTCACGCGACGCGCGAACTTTCCAAACAGCCCACTGACGCCGTAGGCTCTTGCGACCTGGCCGTCCGGGTCGGCCAGCAAATCAAAAGGCAGGCGGTGCTCAGCTTTGAATCGCTGCTGGGTTTCCAAACTGTCCGTGCTGACCCCCAGAATTTTCGCACCCTGTTCGGCGATTGCCGCATACCCATCCCGAAGCGAACAACTTTGTGCCGTGCACCCCGGCGTGAACGATTTCGGGTAGAAAAACAGGACAAGCCACGATCCGGAGAAATCGCCGAGGGACAGAGGTCCTCCCGCCGTGGAGGCCGCGCGAAAAGGAGGCGCCGGAGCGCCCTCCTCGACCGCAAAGGCCGAGACGGCGGTCCACACAACTGCCAGAAAAACTGTCAAAACTCGCCGAATCATGATGGCTACCCCCTCACCGAAGTTACGCACAGCGACACTTTTTGAAGATCGATGCATTCAACCGGACACACATCCTTGCAGGCCCCGCACCGAATGCACTGCGACTGGTCGATGTATAGCAAGTTGTAATCCTTGCTCCCCGTAGATGGGATATATCCCGTAATTCGACCCTGCTCGTCGTAAATCATCTGGCTGACCTTGACAATGCATCCTTCGACGGGCTTCACCTTCAGGCACCGGTCGCAGTAAATGCAAAGTTCATTATCTATTTCGTACTTGTAGTGGCACAAATAACAGCGTTTCGCCTCGCGTTTCGCAGTTTCCGCATCGAAACCGGTTTCGACTTCGTCGTCGATCCCCCGCCGGTCCGGAGGCAGGCAGGGCATCGGATTCCGCGGCCAAAAATCCATCTCACGGGTCCTGCCCGTCTCTTCGGCATCCTCGATCCGCACCTCCTCGCGGAATCGGTCCCGGCCCATCAGGAATCGATCCATCGCGCGGGCGACGTTGCGACCGTCTGCGATCGCATCGATCAGAGACCGCGCGCCGGCTGAAAAATCGCCCGCCGCAAAAACCCCGGAACCCAGATCAACCCATCCCCGCCCCTTCGCCGCCTCCAGCGCCGCAATCCAGGGCTCCGGCACCCAGCTTCGGTCTGCACGCTGCCCCGTTGCCGTGAGAATAAGATCGGCCGCCACGTCGAATTCGCTGCCCGGAATCGGCTCGAAAGTTCTTCGACCCTCCGGTCCCGGGGGACCCGGACGTGTGCGGACAAAACGAACGCCCACTGCGCGACCATTTTCTTCCAGCACCGCCACGGGAGCGCATTGCGCGGAAAATTCGATCCCCTCCCGCGCCATTTCCTCAACTTCGCCGGGCGTGATATACATCTCATCGACAGTCCGCCGGTAATACATTCCGACCGACTCGGCTCCGAGCCTCTTCGCCATGCGCGCGCAATCGACAGCGGTGAATCCGCCGCCGATGACCACCACGCGACGGCCGATGTCGGACCGCCGGCCCGCATTCGCGGCCCTGAGGAAAACCAGCCCGTGCTCGACGCCAGGAAGGTTGATGCCGGGTATTTCGGGCAGCACGGGCGACATCGTCCCCACGGCAAGAAGGACCACATCGTATGAGTTCCTCAGCTCGTCGAACGAAATGTCGCGCCCCACCTCGACTCCGCAGCGGATGGAGACGCCCTGCAGCGCGATCTGGCGGATCTCTCTATGCACAATCTCCCGCGGCAACCGAAAGGCGGGAATTCCCTGCACCATCATGCCACCCGGCTCGGCATCTCTTTCGAATACAGTGACCTCATGACCCCACAGCGCCATCTCCCGGGCAGCAGCCAAACCGGCTGCACCGGCGCCGACGATGGCGACCCGCCTACCCGAGGGAGGAAAAACAGGTTCGAGAAGAATCGGGTCGCGACGGGCAAGAAAATCCGATGCCGACCGCTTGGAAAAGCAAATGGCCACTGGCTCGCCCAAGCCCTTCCACCCGTGGCGGCATGCCGGCTCGCAGGGCCGTGTGCACACCCGCCCCAGAACGGCGGGAAAGACGTTGTCACGCAAATTGATACGGTACGCCAGCTCAAAATCTCCCTTTGCAATCGCGTCCAGATAGGCGGGGATGTCCGTCTTCGCCGGACAGGCTGCCTGGCAGGGTATGTTCTTCTCAAGCCAGTCGAAGTCTTTCGGAGCGATACCGCATCCTCGGGCGACGCTCAGGGCCGCGTGAGGCGGCCGAGGTGGCGCCGGCCTCGACGCGGTCTTGAGATATCGCGATGCAGAAGAATGGCGAGACATGGCGTCCAAGATTGAAATATGCAGAACGATGACATACGAATAAATCGGTTTTTCTGTAAATCAACGGCAGGTTACCCATCAGCGGAATGGCTCGCACCTATCACATCTGGACAATCGGCTGCCAGATGAACGAGGCGGATTCCCGCCGTCTCGCACAGCAGCTCGAGTTCGCCGGACTGAATCCGACCGAACGCGCCGAAGAGGCCGACGTGGTCGTGTTGAACACGTGCGTCATTCGCCAGCAGGCGGAGGACAAGGCGGTCGGCCGCCTCACTGCGCTGTCCGGCGTCAAGCGCGAGCGCCCCGGCATGACCATCGCCCTCATGGGGTGCATGGTCGGAATGAAGGAAGCTCCGGCCCTCAAGTCGCGATTCCCCTTCGTGGACGTATTCATGCCACCCTCGGAAACCGCCCCTCTACTCGATTTCCTTCAGAAGCGAGGCTGGTTCGACGATGTTCAGGTGGACGAAACCCGCGCCCGTGCCCTTCGCGACGCGATCCAGGACGAGGATCTTCCCCTCCCGCGGACGCAACGCGGCACAGTGACTGCCCACGTGCCTGTCGTTCTCGGCTGCTCCCATGCCTGCACCTTCTGTGTGATTCCCTATCGACGTGGAGCCGAACGGAGCCGCCCACCCGACGAGATCCTCGCCGAAGTTCGCTCCCTTGCCTCCCAAGGGATCCGCGAGGTGATGCTCCTCGGGCAGATCGTCGACCGCTACGGAATGGATTTGGGGGACGGCATCCGACTGAGCGGATTGCTGCGCCGAGTCGCCGCGGTGCCCGGGCTCCGCCGCGTTCGATTCCTCACCAGTCACCCGAACTACATGACGGACGACATCCTGCGCGCTGTGGCCGATTCGGACGTCATCTGCCCACAAATCGAAGTTCCGATCCAGGCGGGGAATGACGAGGTCCTCGAGCGAATGCGCCGGGGTTATACGGTTTCTCAGTACCTATCTCTGATCGACCGGATTCGCAGCATCGTCCCGGACGCCGCAATTCATACCGATATCATCGTGGGGTTCCCCGGAGAAACCCGGCGTCAGTTCGAGGATACTGTTCGCATCGTCCAGGAGGTTCGTTTCGACAAAGTGCATCTGTCCAAATACTCAGAACGTCCGAAGACCATCGCGGCACGGCGAATGCCGGACGACGTTCCCGAGGAGGAAAAAGAGGCCCGTTGGCGGGAATTAGATGCCGTGCAGGAAAAGATCCTCGAGGAAAAGATGCGGGCGTTTCGCGGGACCACCGTCTCCGTCCTCGTCGAGGATCGGCAGAAGGGCAAGTGGCGCGGTCGCACGCGGCATGGCAAGCTTGTCTTCTTTGATGATATGCGGGATCTCCGGGGCGAGGAGGTCGAGGTCCGAATCGATTGGACATCGCCCTATTCGATGATCGGAACTCCGGCCAAGTCCCCCCGCAACGTGCCCGTCTTCGCCGTATAAGATGTTTTACCCGCAACCCGCGCGAATCTCGGAGAAGCCCTCCCTCAAACCTTTGCTCTATTCGGCGGCCATCTTCCCCGGTGTCGGTCAATGGCTCCAACGCCGGATCGTCGCTTGCTGCGTCTATGGCGGTGCGGGCGCCGTAGCAACCCTCATATTCTTGAATGTATTGTGGCTAAAGGGCCCGGATGCCGTGCGTATTCTGGTGGATGCCTGGACCACGGGCGTTGATCCGGAAGAGGCCAGGGCGGTTTTCCTGCCGCTGGTCAAAAGTTCCGTCTTCCTCATCGCCGTCTACCTGGCGAACGTTTACGACACGTGGTACGCGTGGCGAAAAGCAATGATCGCGTGGAAAGCCTCCGCGCAGCAACCACGCGAAGGCTGACTGCTCATCCGGAATCGCCGGTCGTTTCCTTCCGGCGCGGCGCGGCCATCGATTGCTGAGCGAGCTGCTCCGCGGGTCATATCGGGGCTCGAAGCGAGCCGCTGCCAAAGGGTTTGTCGCTAGCCGGACGAAAGTTTTATCCCGCGCCGGATGAACGTGGGAATGTCGAGGTCCTCCCCGTTGATCATCGTCGGGGTCGTTTTGCCAAACGGACCCCGGTCCAATTGACGTTGATCCCCGAGGTTCAATTCGGGCTGGAGCGGACCCAAGTCACGGTCGGGTTCGGCAGCGTCCGAAGGACCCGTCGCCTGGTCCGTTCTCAACTCCCTCCACGCCTCCGCGGTCAGCACAGTGACTGAGATGCGGTTTCGACGCGATTCCTCGATAAACACCCCCACGGTCATGTGCGCATCCTCGCGCATTGACGATTGGATTTGGCCTACGATGCCCTGGTATGTTGACAAGGTGAGGTCGGGCCCGCCTGCGATGGCGACGAGGATGCCCTGAGCTTCCCGGATCAGCCGGCCGCCCTCCAACAACGGCGTGGTGAACAATTTCTGGAGCACGGCGGCGGCGCAACCCGGACCTTGCGCGTCCGCATGGCCGAAGGCAAGCGTTCCGCCGCTGCGCTCGGCCAATTCTTGGATGTCCGCAAAGGTGATGTTGATGATGCCCGTCCGGGACAGCAAATGCCAGATGGCATGGATGCCGTTCGCGAGGATCTCGTCCGACCGGGCGAAGGCCTCTTCCATCGGCGCTTCCGAACCGGCGAGGGCGATCAACCGGTCATTGGGCAGGGTGGCAACGGCCGCCCCATTGCGGCGAAGCTGCAGGACCCCCTCTTCCGCCACGCGGCGAATGCGATCCCCCTCAATCGAAAATGGCAACGCCACAAAAGCGTATACCAACAGCCCGAGGTCGCGCGCCGCCCTGGCAATCACTGGCATCGCGCCTGTGCCGGTGCCGCGCCCCATCGCGCCGACCATCAGGAGGAGGTCATGGCCGGAGAGAGCGTCCTTTATCAACGCTAGGCTTTCCTCGGCGGCGAGACGGCCCGCGACGACGTCACCTGCGGCGCCGAGGCCTCGGGTCGCCTTCTCCCCGATCAAGAGGGTGCGGGGCGCCCCGCATGTGGCGAGCGCGCGGGCGTCGCTGTTGATGGCGATCAGACCGGGCCCCTCCGTCCATCGTTCGGCCATGAGGGCAACGGCATTACATCCGGCCCCGCCAACGCCCGCCACAAGGATTCGACCCGCGTCTCGCGCGTCGGCGGAGGCAAACAACATTCCGTTTCCGCGCAACGCCATCAACGTCCTCCCCAAATGGAGCCGAACCAATTCTGAAGCCAGCCCCGGCGACTCTGCCGCGATGAGCGCAGGGCATAGCGGAGCAGGCCAATCGTGCTGGCATATTCCGGCCCATCCGTCGCAACGGCCAGGCCGCTCACGTCCCGGGGGCGTCCCTGTCGGCACGGCAGATTGAACACTTTTTCGGCCAGGTCGAGGATGTCCCTGAGATAGCTGCCGCCGCCGGTCAGAACAATCCCGCGACCAAGATACGGGAGCAGATTCTTGCGCTCCAGTTCGTCACGCACTAGCGACAGCGTTTCCTCCGCGCGCGCATTCGTGATGGCCTGAAGATCGCCCAGCCGTACATACCGCCCCCGTGAGGCCGCCTCATGGCCAAGCTCGACATGTTGTGCCCGGCGCTGCAGGTCAATAACGGCGCTCCCGTAATCCTCTTTGAGGCGCTCGGCCTGGGCGAGCGTAATTTTCAGCCCGCAGGCAAGGTCGTAGGTGACATGATCGCCCCCCACGGCAAAGGCCCCGGCCGCCGCGATCATCTGCCCCGCGTAAGCGACATAATTCGTGCTGCCGCCGCCCAGCTCAATGACCGCGGCGCCCTGCTGTTTCTCCTCCTGAGACAACACGGCCAGCGCAGCGCACAACCCCGAGGCCGCGACATCCTGCACATCTACCCCCGCGGTTTTCGCAACCTTCACGAGATTGCGCAGCCATGTCCGCGATGCGTGCAGGATGAGCATGTCGACCGCCAGCTTGGTGCCCTCGAGGCCCTCGGGATTGATAATCCCCCGCTGGCTATCCACCTCGAAATGCTGGCAGATCGAATGCAAAACCTCATATTCGCCCTGCAGGTTGACAGCGCGGGCCGTCTCCATCACGTGCTCGATGTCCTCGCGGGAGACTTCGCCCTCGGTCAGCGGAATACTGCCGCGATTGACAATGGCGCGGATGTTCGCCCCGGACGCCAGCAGGCACACCTGTTTGATTCCCACGTCCGCATTCGACTCCGCTGCGGCAAGGGCGTCCCGCGCGCATTCGACAGCAGCGTCGAAATCGATGATCTCGCTTTTCCGAATGCCCCGGGAGGGGCACTCGCCGACCCCGAGGACCATCAAATGCTGGTCCTCGCGGGCCTCGCCGACCACCGCGCGCGTTTTGGTTGTGCCCAGTTCCAGGGCCACCACGATGGGCTGTTCGCGAAACGGCATGTTAGCGCGCCCTCGCCTCCACGATGGGCCGCGTGCGAACCGGAAAGTTCCGGTCGACCGTCAAATCGGCTGTTTCGATCTCCAAACCCAGCTCCCGGTGTGTCAGGATCAGATCGGCCAGTTTCTCGAGGCGCCACTCCAACTTGTCGCGGCCGAGCAGGATGCGCGCGCCCGATGCCAGCGCCACGTCGAGATAGTCAGGGTGCCTGACGTTGACTGCCTGGATTCGGAGCAACGGCCCCAGCTTGGACTGCTCGCAAATTTCAAGCAGGCGAATAGCGTCGAGCGTTTTCGGATCGGTGAGGACGCTGCCGGGCGACAGGCCCGTCTCCGACACACCGGAAATGATCGGCAGCCCGCGCCCGACGCCGGGACCGAGAATGAAGCCCTCCCGATCCACGCCGGTTGGCGCCCCGGCAGCGCCTTCGGCCACGCGCGCCAAGGGGATTCGTTCCCGCACGCGTATCGAAAGCGTATCCGGCAGAATACGGCGGACCTCGACCGACCGGACTCGAGGCGTTCGCTCGATGTTCCGCGCGATCTGTCGAATGTCGACCGCAAATAAATTCTGCCCCTCGGACACGCCAGCGTATTCTCGCAGATGCGTGATGGGCAGGGTGCCGTCCGTGGAAATGTCAATCTGTCGGATCCGATAGCGCTCATTTCGGGCGAAGAGATGATCTCCGGCAACGGACAAACCCGCGTAGGCCGCCCATCCCGTGACGAGCAGCGCAAGGCACAGGATCGTGAGCGCCGCGGTCTTCTGGACGCGTTCGCGGCCCTTCGCCGATCCGCCGCGGGCGTTGACGGCCAGGACACTCTCGCGTCCCCGCGATCGGCGGACGTTCGAACTGGAAGCGGATTTGCGAAACAGCGACATCCCTGGAGGTTCGTCAGCAGCGGGCAAGATTCAGGATCTTGTCACAGAGGGCGGCAAACTCAAGACCGGCGGCGCGGGCCGCCTTCGGCAGCAGGCTGGTTTCGGTGAAGCCGGGAATCGTGTTCATTTCCAGTACATAGGGCTCGCCTTCCGGCGTCAAACGGATGTCTACGCGGCCCATCCCTCGGCAACCCATCGCGGTAAACGTGCGCCATGCCAGTTCCTGGCAACGGCGCGTTTCTGCCGGCGAGATCGGCGCGGGCACGAGGTACTCCGTCAAACCCTTCGTGTATTTGGCGCGGTAGTCGTAGCAGCCGTCCGGAGCCCGAATTTCCACCACGGGCAGCACCTGATCATCCACGATGCCCACCGTCAATTCCCTGCCTGGAATAAAGGCTTCTACTAACACCTCGGTATCGTGAGCGAGGGCCGTCTCCATTGCCGACTCCCAGTCGCTCTCTTGCATCACGCGACTCAGCCCGATGCTCGACCCTTGGCGCGGCGGCTTTACAACCACGGGCAGCTTAAGGGTCCGCCGACCGCCGCGTCTGAGGACCTCGTACCGCGCCGTCGAAATCGCGTGCCGCTCGAAGAGCCGTTTGCTGAGGATCTTGTCGAACGCCAGACGACTGGCCTCCGATCCGGAGCCGGTGTAGGGGATGCCGCGCGCCTCGAGAATCGATTGCACGCCGCCATCTTCGCCAAACTCGCCATGGAGTGCGATAAACACCGCGTCGATCCCCTCCGGCAGCTCCAGCGTGCGGTCCCGAACGTCCACATCCGCCACCTCGTATCCGAGGCTGCGAAGGGCCGCGGAGACGGCGCGTCCAGAGGCGAGCGAGACCTCTCGCTCCGAGGAAGGCCCTCCCATCAACACGGCCACACGCTGAAATTTTCGGTTCATGTCGTTTTCCATTCGCCGGCGGCCCACATGGCAATTTTCTCGACATCGCCAGCGCCGACCACAAGGAGCACATCTCCGTCGCGCCAGTTGTGTCGAATCCGGTCCCATGCATCAAGCAGTGATTCGGCAATTTCCACAGGTCGACCCCGCGCCACAAAATGCTCGGCCAGATCGATGTGCGAACCTCCCGGCATGGGCGGCTCGCTCGCTGCATAGACCGGCGCCAGAATGACGCGTTCGACACCTTCGAATGCGTCGGGAAACAGCGACCCCAGCAGGGCTGTCCTCGTGTATCGGTGCGGCTGGAAAACAGCCACGAGCCTGCGAGGAGCAAACCCCAACTGCGCCTGCGCGACCAGCGCTCGGATTTCGGTGGGGTGATGCGCGTAATCGGAAACGATTGTCGCCCTCGCAGTGTCCAGCATCACCTCGAAGCGACGCCGCACGGCCGAAAATGAGGACAGCGCCCGGATGGCGGAGGCCGGATCAATTCCCAACGACATCGACGCGCCAATCGCGCCGAGCGCATTCAGCACGTTGGTGCGCCCTGGGACGCGCAGGGCCATCGAGCCGATGCGCCGGCCGCCGGCGAAAATCTCAGCCGCCGACCCCAAACCACGGCATTCCACGCGCTCAGCGCGGAGTTCGGCGCCCGGCTCAAAACCATAGCTTCTCGGCCGGCCGGCGCGTTCGGCGGCGCGCACGGCACCCGGATCGTCCCGACAAAACCAGGTCTCGCCACGAACCCGCGCCGCGAACGCTCCGAAGCAAGCGTCGAGAGAAGCCTCGTCTTCAAAAAAATCCGCGTGATCCATTTCCACGTTTGTGATCACGGCGTGCTCGCATTCGTACAGCACGAGCGTGCCATCGCTTTCATCCGCCTCGAAGACCAGTGGCGCGCCAGGAGCGTGGTCGGCAACAGTGCCGTCGGCGTCGATCTCGCCGCCGACCGCAAAGCTTACGGAGCCCTGCACTTGCCGAAGGATGTGCACGAGCATCGCCGTCGTCGTTGTTTTGCCATGCGTGCCGGATACGCCGACCGCCTTGCAGGATCGCACCAGCGCCGCCAAAACCTCGCCGCGGTCGAAGCACGGCCGGCCGGCAGCCGCCGCGGCCTGCCATTCCGAGTGGCTCTCGGAGACAGCCGGACTTCGCACGAGAAACTGTTCGTTGCCAGAGATGTGCTCCGGGTCGTGACCATGAAGGACTTCGATGCCTCGTTTGCGCAGGAATCCCGCAATCCGCGCCGAGGGACTTGCATCGCAGCCGCTGACGACGTGCCCCCGTCCCCGCAGCAATACGGCCAGGCCCGCCATCCCGACGCCGCAGATGCCGAGAAGGTGGACGGGGCCGGGCACAGCCGCAAGAATTCGGCACGCGCGTTCGTAGGCGGGCGCCAACCGATCCCATCGGGGTGGAGAGCGATCCGCCATTACGCTGCACATCGCTCCACCAGATCGGCTAGCGCAGCTGTAGCCTTGTGTTGCGCCCGTGCGCGCGCGGCCCGACTCATCGCTTCGCGTTTGGCCGGATCGCGCAGACGTGCCAGCAGATATTCCTGCAGCCAGCCCGGCGCAAGGTCAGCGTCCGCCACCATGTCAGCGGCGCCCAACTTGACCATCGCCTGCGCGTTGGCAGTTTGATGGTCAGCCACGGCGTGGGGATAAGGCACCAGCAGGGCGGGCAATCCAAAAAGCGAAAGCTCCGCGCAGGTAGCCGCCCCTGCGCGGCAAATCGCGAAGTCGGCTTCGGAGTAGATTCGGGCCATGTCCGTTGTAAATCCGAGCACCTCCGCGTTCAACCCGGACCGGTCGTAGAAGCTGCGCGCTTCCGACTCACGGCCGCGCCCCGTGATATGAATGATGCGGATTGAGGGGATCTCCCGCGCCACGGCCGCCAAGGCGGGGGGCGCCATCTCGTTCAGCCGCTTCGCCCCGCCGCTGCCCCCCATCACCAGTACCGTCGCGCGATCGCCGTTGAACGATCGCGGCGGCAGCGACCGCGCGGCTTCGATCAGTTCGGCGCGAAGCGGCATGCCCGTCAGAACAAGATTTGCCCGCCTGAGGTAGAAGGTGGAAGCCTCAAATGAGATCGCCACCGCGGCAGCGCGTGGGGCGAGGAAGCGGATCGCGCGACCCGGCACGACGTTCGATTCGTGAAGAACCGCCGGCACGCCCAGGGACCTTGCGGCTAGTACCGGTCCGACCGAGGCGTAACTGCCCATCGCGAGCACAACATCCGGCCGGTCTTTCGCCATGACAAAACGACCGGCCGCCGCCGCGCGGAGCAGAGACCACGCCGCGCGGATCGACCCAACGCCCGGTCGGGAATCGAAACCGCTGGCCCGAAGCCGCACGACAGGTCCGGCCCAGCCCGCGACCGCCTCCGATTCGCCCGATTTCCCTGCAAGCCAGAGCGTGACTCGGTGCCCGCGGCGCACGAGCTCCTGAGCCGTCGCAAGCCCAGGGAAGATATGCCCTCCCGTCCCCCCACACGCCACGGCGATGTTCATATGGCCCGCTCTGCCTTCAGCAGCCACATTTTCCACCCCAGCCCTGCGGAAAACCCGCCCGGCGAGCGATCTGCCGCGCAAACACGATGGCACGGCACAATCAGCGGCAACGGATTGCGCGCGCAAATCTGGCCCGCCGCGCGCGCAGCCCCGGGACGACCGGCCCGGCGTGCAAGTTCGGCATAGGAGATGGTTGTCCCCATCGGGATGGCGAGCATCGCGGCCCGACAGGCTTTTGCGAACGGGGTTAATCCGTCATCAGCGAGGGTAGGAATAGCATCGACGGTTTTTCCGCGCAGCGCGGCTCGGATCATTTTCTCACCCGCACGCAGGACAGATCGGTCTGCCGGCGAGGCTGACGACCAGCTTGAGGCCAGCACGCGCGGCGCCTTAGAGCGTGGTCGTTGCTGCAACGGCAACACGCAGCGGGCCAATCGCCCCTGGCTCGCCACCAAGCGGATCGGTCCCCAGGTCGTGTGGATCGTCAACAGGCTTTCCCCGCGGCCGTCCGCCATGTCTAAAAGACCAGGCTGTAAACGAGGTACGCGAGCAGCAGCGCGACGAGAAGCAGGAAAAGGGCCTTGTTGCGAAGAACGCGCCGTTCGCGCTCCAGCGGGCGCGAATGGACGAAGGTGCCGCTGGCGAAATAGCGCAGGAAACGAGCGTCACCCACCGGATTCGTCGTCCGCCCCATCGGCGGAACGGTGGCCTGAGATTCTTCGCGCGTCGGAGAGTTCGATTGCGGTTCCGGTCGATCGGCCGTGGGCGCACTCCCTCTCGCGGATATCTGAACCGGCCCCGTGACGAATGGCGTCGGCAAGAGGTCGTCCACTCGGCCTCGCTCGATTTTTCGGAGGCGACGGCTGACCTCCTTGATGTGTTGCCGGATGCGCCGCTCTTCTTCCTCAACTTCGCGCAGGCGCCGCTCCAGCGCGTTTTCGCGATTTGGGAAGAGCATGGCTCAGTAGTACCCGCTGATCCTCGCGAACAGAAACAGGAGGCCGACCAAAAGGATGGCTGCAGTGAGCGGCAGCGTAAATGCCAGACCCACCTTCAGCCAGTACAGGAAGCTCTTTTCATCCTCTGCGTCGCCCGACCGATCCTCGAGGATCACCGTTGGCTTGCCGGATGCAGCCGCGGCTTCCGGCTTGACGGCCTCAATTTTGGCCATGGTCTTGCTGTACTCGAGACGGGCCTGTTCCAGAATGCCGAGACTTTTTGCCAACTCCTCACGAATCCGATCTTCCGGCCAGACCTCCTCCTTGAGCTGCTCAACCTCCGCGAGCAGCTCTTTGAATCGGACTCTCGCGTCCGCCAGCAACTCGACAGTACGCTGCGCGTCAATCTCCTTGCGTTCGAGCGCGACGAGACTCCGCTTGAGGGTTTCGGTCATCTCCCGTTTGCCACGCTCATATTCGTCCTGTCGCCGACGCAGCTCCTCCAGTTCGCGCTTTTCTTGCTCCAACTGCTCCTGCCGTTTGCGAAGCCGCTCGAGTTCCTGCGCGGCTATGGCCGCATGCGTATCCACCTCCTTACGGTGCCGCGCCATGCGGGTGAGATTCAGATCCGAAACCGGCCGCGCGGGAAGTTCACTCCCCTCATGAGAACCTAGCCCAGAGGGATCATCGCCGGTCCCAGACCTGCCCCGCCTTGACACGTCGCGCTGGCGGATCAGGTCATCATCGAAAAAATCAGTTCCGGACATGGTCGGCTCCCTTTCTTGCCTACCGCGCGGCCGCCCTCGGAATGATCAGCGTCTGCCCCACCTTGATGCTTTGCGGACCGCCGGGCAGCGACGCACGGTTGGCTTCATAGATGATCTGCCATTTTTTGGAATCGCCGTAAACTTTTGCCGCGATTCGCGAGAGCGTATCCCCGGGCTGGACCGTATAGGTCGTGGCGGGCTGTGCCGAGCCGGGCGCTGATGCGGGCGGCTGAACGGCCGGGCCTGGCGCCGGGGGCGGAGGCGCCGGGATAGCTGCAGAGGCCGGACCTGCCGTAGTCGGGGATGACGCGGTTTGGACGCGCGGCGGCGGAGAGGCCGCAGCGGTGAGCCGGGAAATTTCCGCGCGCAGGGCGGCATTCTCCGCTTCGAGCATCCGGATCCGCCTTACCGCGCCATTCGGCTGTTCCGGCAACGTTGTCGCGAAGGAAAGCCGGGCCTGTTCTAAAAGGCCCTCGACGAGGTCCCGATCCTTGGAGTCAGGGCGCAGCTCGAGAAAGCGTTGATAATGGTAGGCGGCGCGCAGGTAATCGTTGCGGTCGTGATCGTAAATCCATCCGAGCTCGAGGTGGGCGCGTGCAGAACGGGGCCTCTTCTCGATCGCGTAAAGGTACGCCTCGATCGCACCGTCGATATCCCCAGCGTTCTTTTTGGCCTGCGCGCGGCGCAAGAGGGGGTCCCGCTCCTCGCGCTGTTCGCGGATAGACCCGGGCCCGCAACCAGCGATCAACGCCATGGCGAACCAGGCGACGAAATAAAAACTCACGCGCATGCCTCCCGATAGCACGAGCCCCGAAATCCGTCAATCGTTCCGCATCATAGGCGGCTCGCGCCGGTTTGCAGCCCTGGTCTGACTCGCACCCTTCGCCAGCTAGAATGAACCCCGCGAGGTACTCTATCGTTCAATCATTGACGCACCTATGCTGATTTCGATACAGATGTCGGGCAACCCGTTTTGGGGGGTTAGCTCAGTTGGTAGAGCGCGTGAATGGCATTCACGAGGTCGGGAGTTCGACTCTCCTACCCTCCACCAATCGGGGCAGCGCGGATCAGCACATCGCCGTTCCCATCGACTTTGCATTTGCCATTTCGGCGTTTCCTCAGGTCGAGATTGCCGATACTCTGGAGAATCAAAATTTTTAAACCGGAGACCGTGTCATGAAAATCAGCATTGCCTGTCTGGCGCTTGCATCCGCGTCGATCGCGACTGCCGATGAGTCGCCCATCCTTCTCCGCACACTGCAGCCTGCGGCCGGCGTTTCCGAATCACTGGCTCGGGAAGCGATCTCGGCGCGGGACCGCGCGGTCCGTTGGCTGATTCGCCAGCAGGCCCCCGAGGGATACTGGTCAAACCCGGATTTCCCGGCACTGACTGCGCTTCCCGTCTGGGCGCTGGTGCGCCACGGCGCGAGGTCTGAACCCGCGGTAGAGCGCGGCGTCCAATACATCTTGTCCTGCGTCAATGAAAATGGCTCGATTTGCAAGACGCCCCGCGAGGAACGGCGGGGCGGCGGGTTGTGCAACTACAACACTGCAATCGCCATGGTTGCGCTGTATGAGGTCGGCCGGGAAGACCTGATACCGGTGGTACAGCGCGCGCGCCAATTCATCGCCGGGACCCAGCACTTTGGGGATGACATTTACTATGGTGGGATGGGATATGATGAAGCCACGGGGCGGCCCTACGCGGACCTATCGAACTCTTATATCGCCTACGAGGCCATGCGGCTGACCGAGCGGGTCGAAGAACTCCGTCGGCAAGGTGAGGCCCGAGCGGACCTGAACTGGGAGGCGGCTCGCCGATTCATCGAACGCGTGCAGAATCGCCCTGAGTCGAACGACCAGCCGTGGGCTAGCGACGACCCGGCCGAATACGGGGGGTTCGCTTACAAGCCGGATTCAAGCATGGCAGGTAGCTACACGAACGAAGCAGGACAGGTGCGCCTCCGGTCCTATGGCAGCATGACGTACGCCGGATTGTTGAGCTTCATTTACGCGCAGGTCGATAAATCCGACCCCCGCGTGCAAAGTGCCTTCGAATGGGCACTCAAGTATTGGAATCTCGATGAAAACCCGGGGATGGGCCAGCAGGGTCTTTACTATTACTATCAAACCCTGGCCAAGGCTCTTGCCATCATGAACCAGGATGTACTGCATCTTGCCGATTCACGCCGCATCAATTGGCGCGAAGAACTGATCAAGAAATTGGTCAGCTTGCAGCGGATCGAACCCGATGGATCCGGTTACTGGAAAAATGATGAAGGGCGCTGGTGGGAGGCTGACCCCGTACTAGTGACTTCGTATTGCTTGCTGGCGCTGGACATGGCGTTGCCGCAGAAATGATCAGCGCGTTCAAATCTCGATTCCGAACCGCCTTTGTCTGACGATCACCGGCTGTTCCAGAGGATAAGGATTCAAAGCCCCTCTCTCACGGCGTCCCGACCACCACCAGTCACAACCCTCTAGAAACACATCCTTTCCGTACGAACGGCTGCGATGGCGATGCCGTAGCCCGCCCATCCATAACCTCTACATAAACTGGATGGGAAGGCGCCGCCCGATCCTAAATATCTGGAAAGTCGGTTCCCACCCCGGCCCATTTCCCATCCTAAGGGTCGGATTCAACGCCGATCGTTCTCGGCTATTGTTGAATTGTGCCCTAACTTCTCGATGGTGAGACGCCTTCAACGGCGTCCGCAAATCCAATACGCGACGTCGCCGGTGGAACGGCACCCTCGAAGATAGATTGGCGCGGGTAGAACCGCGCCCTCCACCTCACCCCCTTTGGAAGATCGGGTTCCACCCCGACCGCATTTCGAGGGAGCGTTACAGCTATCCCGATATTGGCCTCATTTGCCCGTTCCAATCCCTGCGCGAAGTTCTCCCAGCGCACGGGCCTCCCTCCGTTGCCTATTCGTCGTCTCTACAGAGTTAGAAAGGGGAAATTTTCAAAGGGTAATGACGAAGTCCCGAACGCCAGCTTGACATACTTGAAATGGCGACGTAATCTGTCGGCAATTGGTTGGAGAGCAAAAGGGATATGGCGATTTACATCAGCGACAAGGCAAAAGCCGAACTGATCAAGCTCGAGGCAACCGGCCCAAATTTTCTGCGCATTTCGGTTGTGGCCGGCGGTTGCTCGGGAATGACGTATTCCGCCTGCATCGACAACACGCTTTCCGATACAGACCAAATTTTGTTTGAAGAAAACGGCCTCCGAGTTGTGGCCGACCCGCACAGCGCGATGTTTCTAGACGGTCTACAGATCGATTACTCCGACGATCTGATTGCGTCCGGTTTTCGGTTCAAGAATCCCAGGGCAGTCAAGGCCTGCGGGTGTGGCGCGAGCTTTTCGGTTTAGCGCATGGCGGTCAAACCGATCGAGCTGCTCGGCGGCGAATCTGTTTACTGCATCAATCAGAGCCAGCTCAAAAGTGCGTTCCGCCTCGCTTTTGAAGATCCGGAATCCTCGCCACGCATCCAGTCGGAACTTGCGGCGCTCGAATCCAAGCTCAATCGGAATGAGCGGGCGGCTCTCGCGTTTGTGATCATCGATCGTCTACTCAAAAGCAGTCCCGCCAATTAGGGTTTCCCCATCGGGTCGGCGCCGGTGCGCTGAGAATTCCCGGGCGGATCATGTCCTGGCATGCGGAAAGGCTGACGGCCAATCTCCTTCGATAATTTCCATTCTCTGTAAAAATTGCTTCAGCCGTTTTCCATCGTCTGTAAATTACAGGCCCTGCGCAATCACCAGTGGAGAACAATTCTATGCCGAAAAAAAACGCCTCGGACCGGGAGATCGTAGGAATTGTTGGCCTCGGGTATGTGGGAATCCCGCTTGCGATCGCCTTTTCGAAGATCACGGAGGTCGTCGGGTATGACATTCGGGACGTGCGGGTTGAGGAGTTGCGGTCGGGCCGCGACCATACCGGCGAGGCCGACCCGAAAGACCTCAAGCATCCAAACCTGACGTTCACAAGCGACCCGCACGACCTGGCTCGTTGCACGACGATTATCGTCGCGGTCCCAACGCCCGTGAATCTGGCAAAGGAGCCGGACCTGGATCCCTTGATCCACTCGTCGGAGATGATCGGCAAGGTGATGCGGCGCGGCACCATGGTCGTATATGAAAGCACGGTCTATCCCGGCGTGACGGAAGAAATCTGTCTGCCGATTCTAGAGAAGTATTCCGGGCTGAAGCTGGGCGAGTTTGACCTCGCCTACTCTCCGGAGCGCGTGAATCCAGGCGACAAAGAGCACACAGTTTCGAACGTGGTCAAAGTCGTCAGCGGCCACAACGAAAAAGCGTTAAAGCGATGCGCAGCTCTTTACCGCCAGATTGTGAAGGCGGGCCTGCACCTGGCCTCGAACATCAAGACGGCTGAAGCCGCGAAGGTTATCGAGAACGTGCAGCGCGATCTCAACATCGCGCTGATGAACGAGCTGTCGAAGATTTTCGCGCGAATGGGCATAGACACCTATGAGGTAATCGAGGCGGCCTCAACGAAGTGGAATTTCCACAAATATCACCCCGGTCTGGTCGGCGGCCACTGCATCGGGGTGGATCCGTATTATCTGACGCACCGTGCGCTGATGCTGGGCTATCACCCCGAGGTTATTCTCGCCGGCAGGCGCATCAACGATTCGATGGGCCCATATGTCGGGGAATTGTGCATCCGGGAAATGGTGGCCGCAGGGCGGCTGCCCAAGGAGGCGAATGTCTGGGTGCTCGGAATGACGTTCAAGGAAAATGTGCCAGATTTCCGCAACACCAAGGCGGAGGACGTCGTGACCTATCTCCGCGGGTTCGGCTGCCACGTTACCGCCTGGGAACCTCTCGGAACCCCGGAAATTCTCAAGCGAAAATTCAATCTGGAAACGACGACTCCGGAGCAGGCACGCGATATTGACGCCATCGTAGTGATCAACAAGCACAACGCCTTCAAAAAACTGAAGCTGAAAGATCTTCGTGCGGTCTGCAGGACACCTGTCCTTGTAGACATTAAGAAGTTTTTCTCTCGAGACCAGGCGGTCAAACTTGGATTTCGATACGTCTCGCTTTAGGCCGGCGGAAACGCTCATCGAGAGAAGCCAGATAGCTTGGGGCCTTTCCGACCGCAGGCGTGCCTTGGGAGGCCGAAGTATTCTGGAGAGATGATCGGTTGGTCTTCCATGAAGAGGCAGGTTGCGGGGTGGCTGCTCCTGGGTCTCGGTGCGCTCGGCCTGTTGATTCCCTTCATCCCCGGATCGCTTCTCATTGCGGTCGGCGCACTGCTCCTGGCGCCCCATGTGCGACCGTTCCGGCGTATGTCCGCCTGGTTCCACAAGCGATTTCCCCACCTGCGACGGCCGATGCGCCGATTCCGGCCCTTCAAAAAAGCAAACCGCTATTTCACGGTCGCGGTGGAGCCGGAGCAGGAGGAAAAAGACCTTGCCAAGCAATCGGTTGCAAAGCAGTCTGAAGGTGACGTCCAATCTCAACCGCAACTCCGCGACTGATGATCCGGTCATTCGTTTTCAGCAACGGCAAGCTCGTCGCCCAGGACCCTGGTTTGGACTTTATCCGGGTCATGCTGATCGAAGAAGACGCGCAAATCTGGATCGACATGGAGCAATCGACGCCGGAAGAAAACCGGCTTCTCCTCGAGGAGGTTTTCAATTTCCACCCTCTTGCAATCGAGGACTGCGTATCGGTTTCTGAACAGCCCAAGGTCGAGGAATACGAGGGCTATTTATTTCTGGTGATGCACGCGGTCGATTACGTGGCTTCGGAGCATCGGTTTGAGACTCACGAGCTCAACATCTTTATCGGCAAAAATTTTCTCGTCTCTTACCATGATCGCCCGCTTCGCAGTGTCGCGCAGACCATCGACCGCGTGATGAAAAATGCGGCGGCCGTCGCGCGCGCTCCGGACCGGCTCACCTACACACTTCTGGACTTTCTGCTCGACAGCTACAATCCCGCCATCGAGCGGCTTTCGATGGAAATCGCAGAAATGGAGAGGAATCTCCTAAAAACCAGCGGCGACGATTTCCTGCTGCACGTATTGAGGCTAAAGGCGGAAGTGGCGCGGCTTCGGTCGATCCTGAGTCCGCAGCGCGATGTCATCGGGCGGATCGCGCGGGGCGAGTTCAAGATCATCCGGTCACACCTCTTGCCCTATTTCCGCGACCTCCACGACACACTCGTTCGGCTGGGGCACCAGGCCGATTCCTATCGCGATTCGCTTACGAACCTGATGACCCTCCAGATCAACGCCCAGCAGAACGAGATCAACAAGGTTGTGAAGGTCCTGACCGTCCTGGCCACGCTTGCGCTGCCGATCATCGTGATCACCAGTTTTTACGGCATGAATTTGCAGCACTATCCAAACGAAGAATCGCACGACTGGAAGGGAGCGTATGTGTATATATTTGTGCTCAATGCGATTTTGACGGGAATTATCTACGTCATTCTTCGTTTCAAACGGTGGATGTAGCGATCGGAGGCGCACGCCCCGCATGAAGAAAAACTTCATTCTCGACACCAACGTTCTTCTACACGAGGCCACTGCCATCCAGCGGTTCAAGGACAACAATGTCATCATCCCGCTAAAGGTCATTGAGGAAATCGACCATTTCAAAAAAGACCAGACGGAGCTGGGCCGAAACGCCCGTCATGTTTCGCGCCTCCTCGATGAGCTGCGGCAATACGGCAAGCTCAACAAGGGCGTCGACCTTCCGGGAGGTGGCCAGTTGCGGATCGCCTTCCCGGGTCCGACGTACAAAAACGGCCTGTCGGCTGATGACCAGATTCTGGAACTGGCGATGCAACTGTCGAAACAGGAGCCGCTTCCCTGCATTGTAGTTACGAAGGACATCAACCTCCGGCTCAAGGCCGATGCGCTCGGGCTGGACGCGGAGGATTACGAGAGCGACAGGGTGGACATCTCCGAGCTGTACACCGGCCACACGGAGCTGACCGTCCCGGCCGATGTGCTCGAGGCGTTCCGACGCGACGGGAAGGTCGACCCGCCAGCACAAGCCGCGCTCTCACCCAATGAGTACGTCATGTTGCGGTCTGAGGCGGATGCGAATCACACCGTCCTGGTTCGATTCGACGGCGAAACGAAATCTCTCGTGCCGCTGATTCCCAGTCCCGATGAGATCAAACCGGTCCAGCCCCGAAACAAGGAGCAGCACTATGCGATCGACGCGCTGCTCAATGACAACATCAAGGTTGTGACCATCATCGGCAAGGCGGGCACTGGCAAAACGCTGTTGGCGGTGGCCGCTGCGGTCTATAAGACGCTACACGAAAAACGCTATCGTCGAATGCTGATCTGCCGACCCACCGTACCGATGGGGAAGGACATCGGCTATCTGCCCGGCACTGTGGAGGAGAAACTGAATCCGTGGATGCAGCCGATCTACGACGCGCTGGATTTCCTATCCACCGGCGGCCGAATCTGGAAACGCAGCCGCGACGGACTCGCCCGAGACGACGACGACCGCGTTGGGATCGAGCCGCTGACCTACATCCGGGGTCGCAGCATTCCTAACCAATACATCGTCGTGGACGAGGCACAAAACCTGACGCCGCTGGAGGCCAAGACGGTCCTCACGCGCGTGGGACCCGGCACCAAAATCGTGCTGACCGGCGATATCTATCAGATCGACAATCCGTTTCTCGACAGCATGTCCAACGGCCTGACTTCGATTGTTGAAAAATTCCGCCCCTACAACGTGGCGGCGCATATCGTCCTCGGCCGAGGGGTTCGTTCGGAAGTGGCCGAACTTGCCGCAAACCTCTTGTGACGTCGCGCGCCCAGCCGCGGGCCGCCGCGGCCACGCGGTGGATGGCCCTCCTTGCCGCGCCGGTGGCCGTCGCAGGCCTCGCCGTCTGGTGGCCGATGCTCGATGCGAACGCCCCGCACTGGGCCCGATGGATTTCACCGCTGATCTCCAGCGCGTCGGCGGTCGTCTGGATAGCCGTCGCCTGGCGCACCGCCCGCCAGTGGCTCCGCCTGCTGATGGCGACTATCACAGTGGGCTGCTTGTCGGCATTTGTAAGGGATACGGCGCTGCTCACTCGTTCAGGATCCTCACCCCGCGGCCATGCCTTGAGGATCGTCCAATGGGCCCTTGACCCGGGAATAGAAAATCCGGCGCTGCTTAGCGAGATGGAGCGCGAGCTTCCGCATGCGGTCGTGCTTTATTACCCGCCCTTATGGATCCGCGAGCGAGCGGCACAACGGGGCGGCATCCGAGAGCTTCGCCTGCGATTTCGCCATGGCGGAAAATCCATGCTGATCCTGTCTCGCTTCCCGATCGAACGGCTGCCGGTGCCCGAGGCCGTGGCGGACCGATGGCTTTTTTGTCGAATCTTCGACCCAGCAGGCACGTATCATCTGCTCGCTATTGAGCAGACGGCGCCACCCCAAAAAACGGACATGGCAGTGCTTCTGCAATTCATTTCAAGCAATCGACCCCTGGTGCTTGCCGCAGGCGGAATTCGCGATCGGACCGATGCCATTTGGCGACCTCTCCGGCGCGACCTCACCCCGGTCTTTGAACGAGGCGGGTTCGGACTCCCCTATTCGTCGCCCTCTTGGTTCCCGATGTATTCGCGATATCATCTGTGGGCCACGGATGAGTTCGCCGTTTATAACGCAGGATATCGCTGGTCGCGCTATGCCCCGCATCTTCGTCATTTTGCCATCCTTCGACATCCAGCTCCTTTGAACCGCTGAAGGCCCCGTCATCCATGAAAGCGGCCGCCAGGATCGTCACCATCAGCCTCCGAACGGTTCGCCGCTTTCTGTTTCCCCTTGCCAGTTGCGCCTGGCTCGCCGGCTGGATTCTCAATGAGCAACCGCCGCCTTGGCTCTGGCTCTATTTCATTCCGGCGCCGCTCATCGCCGCATGGGGCCTGTTGGAGATCCTCATCCACATCCGACGCGCGTCCATCCATCGCAAACTTTTTCTCATCGCGATGACCGGGGCCGCCATGGTGCGAACGGCCGTGATCGATGCCCGCTGGAACCGACCTCAGAAGCCACCCGACGATGCGCTCCGGATTGTCCACTGGAATATCGCGCGCGCCCACGCGGGTATCGTCCCCGTTCTCCAAACAATCGCGCCGTACCGTCCGGACGTGGTGATGCTGTCCGAGGCCCGAAATGTAATCGACCTACCGTTTTACTCAAAGCGTGAGCTGGGCCTGCCCTTCGCGCGCTCCGGCGACGGCATGGCTCTCCTTTCGAGATATTCCTTCTTCACCCTTCCCTCCGTCCCAATCGAGAACGGCTGGGCATGGGCCGTCCGCCTACAGACTCCTCAGGGGGAGCTCGATGTCGTCTGCGCGGACATCGTCAGCCACCCACTCATCGACCGGACCGCGTCGCTGGCCCCTTTGGCGAAATGGCTTGAGGAGAGGAAGGATCCGACGCCGCTGGTGCTTATGGGAGATTTCAACACGCCCCGAGACGCCCGAGCCTTCCGACCTTTCCGCAGGCATCTCGTTCACGCTTTTGAATCCGCGGGGCAGGGATGGCCCTACACCTGGCCCCTGCCCATCCCTCTCTATTCGATCGACCATGCGTGGATTTCCACGAATATCGTCATCCACCGCTACCGGCTGCGCGACTCCCCCCTCAGCGACCATCGGCGGCAGTTGTTCGAAATTTCGCTGGACGCAAAATCCGCCTCCGTGCGGGAATGAACGCATGAATGCGACGGCCGGTTTCAGCCCGCTGAATTACACCATACTGGCGACCTACCTGCTCGGGATGATCGTGGTGGGCATCCGATTTGCCCGAAGGCAGCGAAATACGGAGGATTACTTCCTTGCCGGCCGGAGGATGCCGTGGCTCGTCGTGGGCATGAGCATGTATGCCTCGCTGACCAGCGCGATCACCTTCATGGCGCTTCCTGCGACGGCCTATCACGAAAACATCTCGTTTCTGGTCGTCAGCCTCGTGAGCCCGTTGGTCGCTCCGTTTCTGGTCGTGTTGTTCTATCCGTTTTACCACCGCCTACGCGTCACCACTTCGTATGAATACATCGACGCCCGTTTCGGACGGGCGGCGCGGTTTTGTGTCTCGGGTCTCTTCGTCTTGGCCCGGCTCGGCTGGCTAGGAACCGTGATTTACGCCCCGGCTCTTGCGCTCTCGACGGTCACAGGCATTTCCCTGACGCTCTGCCTTGTCGCGATGGGGTTACTGGCAACCATCTACACGACGCTCGGCGGTCTCGCCGCCGATATTTGGACAGACGTGGTTCAATTCGTGATCATGGTCGGCGGCGTATTCTGGCTGATCGCGACCCTGGTGAGCCGCGTGCCGGGTGGGGCGGAGTCGATCCTGGCGACCGCGGCCGAGACTGGCCGGCTGCACGTGCTCAACTGGAAATTTGATCTGTACTCCATGAGCGGGATCGTGGTCGGCCTGACGTACTTTTTCAAACTGATGCAGGATTATGGGACGGACCAGACAACGGTGCAGCGGATGATGGCGGTGCCGACGATGCGGGGAATCGCGCGGGCAATCTTTTTCAACGCCGCCGTCGATTTCGCGATCATTTCATCGCTCCTTTTCGTGGGTCTCGGATTATTCGCCTACCATCAAGCCTTCCCCGACCGATTGCCCGACCATCTAGCGCGAGACCAAATCCTGCCGTATTACATCATCCACGCCCTGCCGGACGGCGTTTCGGGCCTTCTGATCACCGCGCTCTTCGCCGCGGCCATGTCGAGCGTGGATTCCGGCATCAGTTGCATCTCGACAGTGCTGGTCAATGATTTCATCCGTCCTCTTCGCAAACGAGAACGCGGAGAATCGGCGGACCTAAAGCTCGCGCGCGCGCTGACCTTCGCGCTGGGTGTTTTGGCGACTGCGGTCTCGTTTTACATCGCGAGTTTCGGGCACCTGATCAAGGCCTACACGAGCCTCATCAGCCTCTTCAATGCGCCGATCCTCGCTTTGTTTTTGCTGGGCATGCTGAGTAGGCGAGCCCGGTTCGAGCCATGGGTCGCCGGCGCCGCCCTCGCGGTGGCCGCCAATTTGTTCCTGCAACACCGGACGGCAATCCATTGGATCTATTATTTCCCCTGTTCGCTGATGATAACCCTATTGGTCGGCTACGCCGGAAGCCGCCTGATGCCGGCGCCGATCTTGAAACCGGGGCTGACCGTCTGGGACCGGAAAAACGGATAATGTGCCGGACCGGGCGCATGGGCTGAAGATATTTTCCCGCTTGTTCGAAATTCGCTGCCCGTGCAGATTCGCGGCATGATCATTTTGGTCAGCAACGATGATGGAATTTTCGCGCCCGGCATCGGAGCGCTGTATCAGGCTGTCCGCGACCTCGGCGAGGTGCACGTCGTCGCCCCGCACGCCGAGCAGAGCGCAGTGGGTCATGCGATCACGCTGTACAACCCTATCAAGTGCAAGCCGGTCGAACGAGACGGCCATTTTTTCGGCTACGCGGTTGGCGGAACGCCGGCCGATTGCGTCAAGCTCGCCGTCTATGCCCTGCTGCCACGACGGCCGGACCTCGTGGTCAGTGGAATCAATCTCGGTCCGAACGCCGGGATCAGCGTGATTTATTCTGGAACCGTATCCGCCGCCACGGAGGGCACCATCATTGGGATTCCCAGCGTCGCCATCTCCCTCGCCACCTTCACCAATCCCATCTGGGACACGCCGGCACGCGTCGCTCGCGACCTCGTGCCCAAGATCGCCAAACGCGGCCTTCCGCCCGAAACTCTGTTGAACGTCAACGTACCGAACATCCCTTTTGAACAGTTGAAAGGATATCGCGTGACCCGCATGGGCCGCTCACGCTTTGTCGAAGTTTTCCATCGTCGGACTGATCCGCGAAACAACGTGTATTACTGGATGGATGGAGATATGGAACTGCTCGGGGACGGACGCGGAACGGACATTCGCGCTCTGGAAGAGGGATTCGTCTCTCTCACGCCGCTGTGGTTTGACCTGACACACCACGAAGTCCTCGAGGATTTCCGCTCTGCTTGGGAGGAATGTTAGTTCGCAGCGGCCGGTCCGAACCGTATTGTAGCCACTTGCAGTATCGTCCCTGAACAGGAAACCAGACAACAACCCTCTCTGATCTTTGGCATCGGGATCGGGAGAAGTCTCGTTTCCAATAACAGCACTCCCCTAGCGGGCGCGGCCGAAGGTGCAATGAGCAGCTAATGCGGGCCGCGCCGCCCGGCAACGGGAACCAAGATCCCTAGCAGAACGTAAATTAGTAATTGTTGCGGAATCCGCGTTCGCCGCGGAACCCACCGCGATGGCCGCCGCGTTCGTTGCGAGCAAAGCGATCCTGGCGATCAGGCCGGCTCTGTTGCCAATCCCTGCGCTCGCGCCGAGGGCGTTCCTCACGAGGCTGAGCCTCGTTGACGCGAAGCGCGCGGCCGTTCATCTGCTTTTCATTGAGCGCCGCAATGGCAGCGAGAGCCTCCTCGCGGTTCGGCATTTCGACGAAGCCAAACCCACGCGATTTCCCCGTAAATTTGTCCAAGATGACACTGGCCGATGTCACCGTTCCATGGGCCTCAAACGCGGCCCGCAGGTCCATGTCCGTCGCACTGTACGGCAGATTTCCTACGAATATGTTCACTACTTTCCTTGCCTCTCACTGCAGTTGCGTCGCTTTTCTTCTCCATCACGCCGGGACCCGCGACCCAAGGCCCTGACGTACATTGATCAATCTGCTATATTCGCACCAAAAATCCAGCACAAACATCAGTTCTAGACGGCCATCTCAAGGTCCTTACGTTTTTTCTATGAAAATTTTGCAAGCGCGGCCGTTGAGCTCAACCGCCTCCCCCTCATCGATTGATCCCTCGGCCCATTCGAGCGAGAGCGCGAGAATTTCGGACACAATATACGCCTGATGTGCCACGATCGACTCCCGAACGGCCGGATCACCCGAAACCCGGACACGGATTCGATCCGCGATGTCGAAATCCAGTGCCTTGCGCAAATTTTGCACCTTGTTGACGAATTCACGGGCCAATCCCTCCCGGATCAGGTCCTCATCCAGCGCCGTGTCGAGCGCAACGGCGAACTCCGCATCGGCCGCAACCGCCAGGTTGGGGCGCGGTTTCCGCTCGACGAGGATGTCGCTCTTAGTCAGCTCGAATGGCTCCCCCTCAACGGTCAGGATCAGCGGGACGTCCTCCAATAACTGTTCGACCTGCTCCGCGGAGAGGCTGCGAATGGCTTCGGCTACTTTTCTCATGCGGGATCCCAACTTCGGCCCAAGTTTCTTGAAATCAGGCTTGGCGGACAGGTCGGCCAGATCGGACTCGTGCGCGCTGAAGAGGACCTCTCGAACATTCAATTCGTCCGCCAGCACGTCTGCGAGGGCTTCGACGCGAGCCAACTTGGCGGGGTCGTGACACACCACGCGCATGCGGCGCAACGGCTGTCGAATTTTCAGGTCGTGCTGTGTGCGGATGGACCGCGCAAGTTCGACAACGCGGAGCACGTCCGCCATCTGCTCTTCCAGCGCGAGGTCCCGGCGGGACGGTTCGGGCAGAGGGTAATCGCAGAGGTGAACCGACTCGGGCAGCTCAGGCGTGCGGAGATGGCAATAGATGGCTTCACTGATAAACGGCACAAATGGCGCCGCGATTCGGCTCAGCCGCATCAGCACCTCGTACAGCGTGGTGTAGGCTGCCTGCTTGTCAGCGTCGTTGTCGGATTTCCAAAAACGGCGGCGGCTACGGCGGATATACCAGTTGGTGAGCGCCTCGATGAAGTCCACAAACGGGCGCACCGCCCGCTGGAGGTCGTACCGGTCCATCGCCTCTACCACATCGGCGTTCAGACGTTCGAGGCTCGAAAGAATCCATCGGTCCAGCAGATTGATGGATGAACCCGCAATCGCGTCGCGGGGTGTCCAGCCGTCAAGCCGGGCATACGTCACAAAGAAACTGAACGCATTCCACCAGGGAATGAGGAGGTGGCGGAGCGACTGTTTGACGCCTTCTTCGGAGAAACGTAGGTCGTCGGCGCGAACGATCGGGGAATTGATCATGTAGAGGCGCAGGGCGTCCGCGCCGTAGGTGTCAAGGATGTACTGCGGGTCGGGATAATTCTTCAGCCTCTTGCTCATTTTGCGGCCGTCCTCCGCGAGGACGAGGCCGTTGACCACGACGTTCTTGTAGGCGGCGCGGCCAAACAGGGCCGTGGACAGGACCATCAGCGTGTAAAACCAGCCGCGCGTTTGGTCGAGTCCCTCGGCAATAAAATCGGCGGGGAAATTTTTCTCAAAACGCTCCTTGTTTTCGAACGGGTAGTGCATTTGGGCGTACGGCATCGCACCACTTTCGAACCAGCAGTCCAGCACCTCGGGCGTACGCCGGTAGCGTTTGCCGTTGCGGATAATTTCGATGCGGTCGACGATGTGTTTGTGGAGGTCTGTCACCCGCTGGCCGGACAACGCTTCCAGCTCGGCGATCGACCCGACACAAATCATGTCGTCCTTGTCCTCAACATTGATCCAAACCGGAATGCAGGATCCCCAGAAACGGTTTCGGCTGATGTTCCAGTCTTTCGCCTCACGCAACCAGTTTCCGAAACGTTTTTCGCCGATGGCCTCTGGCATCCAGTGAACGGTGGCATTGTTGGCGACAAGCTGTTCGCGCAGATCCTCGACGCGGACATACCACGCTTCGATGGCGCGATAGATAAGCGGCGTGTCCGTCCGTTCGCAAAACGGGTAGCTGTGGACGATGGTTGAGTGGTGAACGAGTTTGCCTTCCTCTTTCAGACGCCGGATGATGGCCTTGTCGGCGTCCTTGCAAAATTGGCCGGCGTACTCCGGAACGCGCGCCGTGAACGCGGCGTTTTCGTCCAACAGATCGATCGGCGGAATGCCCGCATCCCGCCCAACCCGGAAGTCATCCTCGCCGTACGCGGGCGCAATATGGACAATACCCGTGCCGTCTTCTGTGGATACGAAAGAGTCGGCCAGCACGACAAACGCGCGAGGTTGCCCCTCCAAATAAGGAAATAACGGCGTATACCGCCACCCCTTAAGATCGGCGCCCTTGAATCGGGCAACGACTTCATAGTCGCTTGGGGTCTTGTAGTAGGCGCCGAGTCGAGCCTCCGCGAGGATGTAAACGACCCCCTCTTTTTTGTCCCGGACCGCGACATAGTCCAGGTCGGGCCCTACGCAAACGGCGAGGTTCGCGGGCAACGTCCAGGGGGTTGTCGTCCAGATAAGGAAATACCATTCTCCATGGAATCCTCGTCGCGCGAGTTCCTCGCCAGGAATTCTCAATCGGACCGTGATCGACGGGTCCTGCACATCCTGGTAATTGTTTCCGGCCTCGAAATTCGACAACGGTGTCGTGAGCTTCCAACTGTAGGGCATGATCCGATAGGACCGGTACACCCTGCCCTTGTCCCAAAGCTGTTTGAAAACCCACCAGATGGACTCCATGTAGGAGAGGTCCATCGTCTTGTAATCGTTGTCGAAGTCGACCCAGCGCCCCATCCGCGTCACGGTCTTTCGCCACTCGGAGACGTAGCGAAGGACGAGTGAGCGGCACGTTTCATTGAAAACGTCGACACCTCGTTCGCGGATCGCCGCCGTGCCGGCGAGACCCAGGTGCTCCTGGGCCAGCGCCTCGATCGGGAGCCCGTGGCAATCCCACCCAAAACGGCGCTCGACGTAGAACCCGCGCATGGTGTGATAGCGCGGGACAATATCCTTGATCGTCCCGGCGAGGAGGTGGCCGTAATGCGGGAGCCCCGTGGCGAAGGGGGGCCCGTCATAGAAGACATACTCTTTCGCGCCGCGGCGCTGTTCGAGAGAACGTTCAAAAATTCGGCCGGTTTCCCAAAATCTGAGGATTTCCTCCTCAAGCGAGGGGAAATGGACCTTGTTCGAGACGGGCCGAAACATCGGGCGAGCGGGACCGCCTCGCTAGAACAGTACTCGCAATCCGGCCCCGATTACCACCGTGTCGCTTTCAAATCTGTCGTCCACGTCGTTCACGCCGCTCCACTCGGCGAATTCATACGACACGCTGATATCATACATGAACCAGGTTGTCAGAGGGCCCTGGGCTCCGAGGCGCAGCGCGAGAAACGGGTCGTCGGAAAGATCGCCGTCACAGAAAAGGTAGCCGCCTCCCACGGCTGCATAAACGGGTCGTCCGAGAACCAAAAAGGCCTGGGGAGACAGCACTTCGTTCCGCGTACCCGCGAACCCATCGACGTAAACATCCACCTCAGCCATGGCGCCGAACCAGTCGGTGAAATATGTCCGCCAATTGATGAATCCGCCTCCCCCCCTGTCCTTGAAGGGTTTGGGCAGACTGTCCGTCATCTGAAAATACCGCAGCCCGAAACCGAGGCTAGATTCCGCCCGTACGGAGGGCGCAAATGCCGCCGCGCACAACAGCAGGATCAGAAATTTTTTCATGTCTAAATCGCTCCTATAGATGGGTGGAACATAGCCGGGGATGCGCGGGCTTTGCAAGCCATGCCTAAACGAAATGGTCATCAGGCCGCAGTTCAAGCGGATAAGGGCACATCGACCAGCAGCGCCGTGGCGGGCCTGCCGCTGGGGTGGACGAGCGCTTCCCGGATCTCGGCCGGCAACAGAACCGTGCGGCCAAAGGGGATCGGCACTGTCCCGTCATTCCAGAGAAGCTCGGCCTCGCCCTCGGCCATGAACAGTATTTGGAATCGCGGTGGGTCCGCATCAACCTTGAACGATTCTTCAAATCGAATCCGACGTACGCGAAAGTAATCGCACTGAACGAGGTCTTCAACACCGCCGGCCCCTAAAGATTCGGACGCAGGCCGCCCAGCCGCCAGAGTTTGTCCGCCCCAATCGATCGCCTCGAGAGCCCTCTCCACGTGCAATTCACGTGGACGGCCGTCCCGCCCCATCCGATTCCAATCGAACAGGCGAAAGGTCGTGTTCGAACTCTGCTGGCACTCGAACATTAGACATCCGGCGCCGATCGCATGCACACAGCCGCCGGGCACAAATATGGCCTCGCCAGCAGAAACCGGGCGGCGGACCAAAAGTTGATCGACCGTGCCAGCCCGTGCCGCAGCTTCGATCTCCCGGCGGGTTACTCCCTCTTGAAAACCCAAGTATACCGCGGCGCCGGGATCCGCATCGAGGACGTACCACATTTCCGTCTTTGGCTCGCCCCCGCTTCGCAGCGCGGTCGTTTGATTGGGATGTACCTGCACACTGAGAGTTTCGCGCGCGTCAATCAATTTGATGAGAAGCGGGAAAGCGGCCTGATGTGCTTCACCCATAAGGGCAGAAGGATATTGGTTTACCAACTCCGTCAGGCGAGCGCCTGCAAGGGGCCCCATCTCCACCACGCTGGGCCCCTCGGGACGGGCGGATATCTCCCATGATTCCGCGCATCGATTTTGCGGAATGCTCCGCCTGTAGCGTTTGGCGATTCGATCGCCGCCCCAAAGATAATCTCGGTAGATGGGGAAGAAGAAGAGCGGACCGATAGATCCATTCATGGCGCCGTTCAGCTCTGGTCGCGAAGGCGCCGGAGCATTTCACGGAGCTCTTCCTGATCCTCCTTGAGAAGCTCGGCCGATCGGGAAGTAAGGTCTTCAGCGATTTTCCGCGCCTCCTCCTTTCGCCCCGTCTTTTCATAGAGCCGAGCGATTTGGAACTGGAGTTCGGGGTGCCCCTCATTATAGGCCGCAGCTTTCATCAGCGCGTCTTCCGCCTCTTCAAGGCGACCCGCCGAAAGCAGAGCATATCCATAGGTGGACCACGCCGCGCCCTGCAGGTCCGACATCTTGAGGCATTCCTCAATCAACGGGAGGGCCTCCTCTATGCGATTCTGCCGCGCCAGGACGTACGCCAGATCATTCAAAGCCTCCGGCAAGCGAACGACCTCCAGACTCACACGATAGGATGACTCCGCCAGTTGATATTGACCACGCAGGGCCTGAAACACACCCAGCATGTAGTTGCCGAACGCATTTCGAGGGCTCACCGTGATAAGCCGATCCACCATGGCCTCTGCTCCCTGACGGTCCCCTTCGCTCATCAAGATTCGAACCATCCATTCCAAGGCCGGAACGTAGTTGGGATCTGTGCGCAGGGCCAGCTCCAGCAAACGACGCGCGCCCTCGCGGTCACCCTCCCGTAGCGCGGCCCGCGCGGCCAGATAACGAATCAACGGCGAGGCAGCGGAGGCCTGCTGGATCCGCTCCAGCGCCTCGCGCACCATTTTGGAATCGCTTCGCTCGCCGGCCAGAATGGCAAGCGAGGCCCAAGCGCGCAGATTTTCGGGGTTTCGACGAACGACATCCGCCAAGGTCGCCAGGGCACGGTCCACATTACCCAGAGCAGCCTCCAAGAGGGCTTCTTCTGTCCGGAGGAAATCCTCGGGGATGGACAGGCTCCGAAGCGCTTCGAGCCGTCCACGCGCCTCCTCGAATCGGCCGCTCCGTACTGACAGGCGGTATAGCCCCAGTGCTGCTCGCACGTTCGTCGGATCGCGGTCCAATTCCAGTTTCAAAAGCTCTTCGGAGACTTCCCCAAGGTCCTCGTCTGATTCGAGTGCCGAAATGGCCATTTTCAAGCCGGCGTTGTCCCCGCCCAGTTCAATCGCCTTTCGCAAATCGGCGGCGGCCAGAGCCGGTTTGCCGGACAATGCCCACGCCCAACCACGACCGGCGTAAATTTGTGGGCTCCGGATGATTCCCTGGTGGTATGATAGGGCCCACAATTGTTGACGCACCGCGGCGCGCGAAATAACGGACTCGAGTCGCTTTTCGAGCTCGGCTGCTTCCTCACGACCTTGGCGCTGCAGTAACGCGTGAAGGTTGACCATCGCGCTGACATTATTCGTGTTGAAATTCGAAGCGGCTCGGTATGCCTCCTCTGCATCCGTCGCGCGGCCAAGGTCCTCGAGCAAAACGCCAAGGTTATTCGCGGCCTTCGCTGTCTGCGCGAGCATCGCCCGAACGGCAGCCGACGCCGGATGCCGATCCGACCAGCTCTTCTCCGCTGCCGGTCTCGCAAATTCCGCCCAAAACTTCCGGTTGTCGGACAACAGGTCGTCTACGTTGGGCGTCTCATCAGGGCGGAGTGGAAGGTAGACCGGACCGTGTGGAACCCCGACACATCCCGCCGCCATCCACAAATCTGCATGATCGATGATGGCCAGGCGATCAAGGAGATTCGTGTCGCTCAAAAACCATTCTACCAAAAATGGCTGAAACGAAATGGTGGCCAGACTTTTCAGCCTCGGATCGTCAAATAAGCTGGCCACGTACCTGCGGTAGGCAAGAGATCCAGTCCCTTGAAGACTGATAAACGTCCTCGATTCTCCGCGGCTGAACAATTCCAACTGGACTAAAGTGTCGAACGAGCTCGCCGACACAATCATCGGCCGATCGTCGAGCCGATCCGCCACAGCCCGCGCATAATTCGCAAAAACTTGCCCGCCGGAACCTGCGGCATAGGCGTGGTTCCGAACTCCGACGAAACCGATGAACGCAAAGACGATACCTGCCCAGGCCCATCCGGCGGCTTGGCCGAGTCCCTTGTGCCGCTGCAGTAATGCCAGCCAATAGCCCGCGAGCGTGGCGGCCCACATCGCGATGAACACATACGGGACCACGAGAAGCGGCTGCGCACCTGTCAGAGCCCAAGGAGAGATCTTGAAGTCGAGCAGCAGAACCACGCTCAACACGGTCAGCAACAAGGCCAGCAGAAAATCTCCGAACCCTCGGCCCGCCGACGCCGATTTCCGGCCCACTCCGAAGAGAAATACACCCACCCACGGAAGAATCGCAGCAACGAAGACTGTCAGCCATCCAACCCGCGGAACGGCCTTCAAGATAGAAAGATACTGGTCCAGCAGCATAAAATGCAGTACTTGCCAGTACCCTTTGAACTCGCGCCACTCGTAAGCCGGCGTTTCCCGATAGATGGCGGCATCTACCAGCAGGGGAACCGCACCCAGCAGCCCCACAACGATCAACTGCACGGTTCGCTTCCACGTCAATTCACCGTGTTGATAGAGCGCGAGGAGCAAAAACAAACCAAAAATGGGCAGATAAAGGACCAGTGAGGCGAAATTCCCCATCCCAAGCGCGTAGAAGAGCACAGCGAGATACAACAGTAATCGGCGCCCCCCCTCAAAATAACGCATGAGCAAATCAAACGAGAGCAACATCAGCATCAGGCTCAACATGAGCGGATGCGATGTCGTCGCGGCAAACCAGAAGGGAATCGACACCATCAAAACGAGCGCCGCCGTGACTGCGGTAAAAACACGAACCCGGGCGGCAATTTCTGGCGGTATGCCCTGCTCGAACAAGGCCTTTCGGCGCAACCGGTACATGATTGAGAACAGCAACCCGATTGAAACCGCCGCGAATAGCGCGCCGACCAAATGGATTCGCACGGCCAACGGCCCGATCGGCAGCCGGGCAAGGCCCTCGATCAGGAAGCCCCAGAGCGAGTGCATGGTCGAACGGAACGGTGAAACGCCGAGTCGACCGGCGATCAATTCGGTCAGCGGTCCGGGGTAGAAACCTTCGCTGAGCGTGGCCGAATAAAGCAAAAATGCACCGGCTGCCAGGGCTAGACCGATGCAAATTGCGGAACGATTGAGCGTGGTAAATGCCTTTTCCATACGGTCAGCCCGCTAGTACACCAAACCACAATCCGCTTTCAACCTCCCATTTTACCTCAGAGCTGGGAATTCCCACCCGGAAATTTGGAAGTTGAACGCAAAAGGAATTCAAAGGACTGGACAATTCTTCAAACCAAACGATATCAATCCCGGCATTACTAACCTTGATTTCCTTGTCACTTTTGTTCGATGGATGCGTTGATAATCGCTTTTGGCTCCGCCATTGCCTTCGTAGCGGCCTACGCGGGCTATGGTCGATGGTTGGGCCGTAAAATTTTTCGCCTCTCGGCAAGCGCGGTTTGCCCGTCAATTCGCTTCCGGGACGACAAGGATTACGTGCCCACTCCCAAATCGATTGTCTTCGGGCATCATTTCACCTCCATCGCCGGCACGGGCCCCATCGTCGGCCCCGCCATCGCGATTTTATGGGGTTGGGTTCCCGCCCTTTTGTGGGTCGTTCTTGGTTCCATCTTCATCGGCGCGGTTCACGATTTGGGAACGCTGGTCGTCAGCCTAAGGAATGATGGCCAAACGGTTGGGGATCTTGCAGGTCGGTTCCTGAATCGGCGCGTTCGCCTGCTCTTTTTGCTGATCTTATTTCTTTCGCTCACTATTGTGCTGGCGGTCTTCGGCCTCGTCATCGCGGCGGTGTTCCGCCAGTTTCCTGCCTCGATCTTCCCCTGTTTGATCCAGATTCCGCTGGCCATGGCCATCGGCAAGTGGCTGCACCGCCAAAACCGCGGGTTGTTCATCCCCTCCGCGGTTGCGTTGCTCCTGATGTATGCGTCCGTGTTTTGGGGCGATTGGGGTCCTCTCCACGCGTTCAACATAAAATTGGCCGCTCTGGCCAATATCGAGTGGGTCATTTTTCTCCTCGTATACTCCTACGCCGCTTCCGTGTTGCCGGTCTGGATCCTTCTTCAGCCTCGCGATTACATCAATTCGCTCCAACTGATTTCTGCCTTGGGCCTCATTGCAGCAGGGTTGGTGGCTGCCGCCTTCTGGGGCGGAGCTACGCTGGAGGGCGGCGTCCGTCCGCCCTTGGAAATGGCCGCACCGCCCATTCAATGGCGGCCTGCCGGTGCGCCGGACATGATTCCGTTTCTGTTCATCACCGTCGCTTGCGGCGCAATCAGCGGCTTCCACTGCCTGGTCAGCAGCGGCACCAGCAGCAAACAGCTTGCCCGAGAAACCGACGCGACCGCAGTGGGCTACGGCAGCATGCTGTTAGAGGGGTTTCTTGCCGTTTTGGTAATAATGGCCTGCGGCGCCGGTGTCAGCCTTGGCATCCGGAGCGCATCCGGAGAAATGCTGGCCGGCGCGGAAGCATGGAATTCGCTATATGCCTCTTGGACGGCGCTTGCCGGTCTGGGGGCGAAGGTGGGTGCCTTCGTCCAAGGGGCCGCCAACTTTCTGGGAGCGCTGGGCCTTCCGCGAGAGGCATCCGTCGCCCTCATGGGCGTTCTGGTTGCCTCATTTGCGGGGACGACCATGGACACAGCCTGCCGTCTTCAGCGATATGTGATCCAGGAACTGGCCAAAAGCGCCGCTGCAGGTGGGACGGCCCCGCGTTTTACGATATCGCGCTTGGTGTCTCAGTTCCTAATGAACCGTCATGGCGCTTCGATGCTGGCCATCGCCAGCGCCGGGTTGATCGCCGCCTTCCCCCTCCCCGGCCGCCCGTGGTCATGGGCAACGGCCGGCAGCGGAGGCATGGTGCTCTGGCCCATGTTCGGGGCAATGAATCAGCTTCTGGGAGGTTTGGCCTTCTTGGTGGTTCTGTTTTACCTTCGTCGCACAGGGCTGCCGACGTGGTTCGTGATCGGGCCAGCCATATTCATGCTGGCCATGCCATTTTGGGCGATGTTCATCCAGCTATTCGTCGGCACCGCGGAGGCGCCAAGCTGGATCGCTTCACGGCAATGGATACTCGTCGGCATCGGCTCTGTGACACTTGCGCTCGAGTGCTGGATGATCTCCGAGGCCGTGCTGTTGCTCCGTCACTCGAAACCATCGTCCATCGATGGGCCAGCAACGCGAAGCTAATTCGAGCCAGTCTTTCCTCAGCGGCTGATTCGTGCAATCCGCAGAAATTCGCCCGCAGTTCAGAATTTCGCGATGACGAGGGCGAGGAGTATGCCGAGGATGAACCAGACAGGGAGCGACCCGATGAGCAGCCAGGTCAACGCCCGATTTCTGCGAAATCGCTCCGACAAATCGCGCGATTCGAGGACCCGCAACAGGCGCAGGCGAATCTCTTCAATCCTAAAGGGCTTGGTCATGTAGTCCATCGCACCGAGTTTGATCGCTTCCACCGCATCCTCGACCGAGGGATATCCGGTAAGGATGACAATGGTCGCCTTGGGATCTTTCGCGAGCAGGAGGCGGGTCAGCTCCAGCCCGTCCATACCCGGCATTCGGATATCCGTCATGACGACGTCCGCCGCGCCGGGTTTATAGGCCGCCAGCGCGTCCCGAGCGTTCGTGAAGACACGGCTGTCGTGGCCAATCTCCTGAAGGGTCGAGGCCAGCAGGTCCGCAATGGCGGGATCGTCGTCAATCACCCATATCGTGGCCATCTGAGTCGATGTTAATCGTTGGCCCGTACAAATCCATCGGATTGTATCGAATTGACCACCGGTCACCTCTCTCCAGGGAGGCCCGCCGCGAGCGGAGCGACCTTGACCGCAGTGCAGTGCGCTCGGTAGGGTACCGAATTCTTTCCAACGAGGGTTTTTAAATTATGGCGATGCTGATTTCAAAATTCCATCGAATGATCCAGTCGAAGCTGTTGTGGTTGAGCTTCTTGGTCATCGTCATTTTTTCGTTCGTCATCTGGGGCACTGTAACGCCGGACGCGTCTGACCTGCGCGAAGCAACCGCACCCGGCACGCTGGACGGCGAGCCGGTGGATCCCGACGTGTTCCAACAGGCCTTTTTCAACACCTACCTGTCGGTGGTCCTTGCCCTTGGGCGAGCAATCGAGATCACACCCAGCATCAACGAGCAACTCCGGCAGGCCGCCTGGCAACGGTTGGCAGCTATCCGGTCGGCCTCTCGATTGGGGATCACAGCCACCGACGATGAGGTGGCCAACACGATTCAGCAACTGGAGCCGTTTCAGTTCGAGGGCAAATTCAATGTGATGGCCTACAAGGCGTTCGCCCAAAATTTTTTAGGGCGCTTTGGAGCCGGCGAGCGCCAGTTCGAAGAATATATCCGCCAGGAAATCATCCTCCAGAAGACCCGCCACATTTTGGATCGGCTGATTCTTATAACGCCGTATGAATTGCGACGGGCCTTCCATTCGGTGACGGACCAGTTCGACGCGGAGTTCGTGGTCCTTAAGCCTTCGTTGGTCGAGTCGGAGGTCCGGGTCTCGGACGAAGACGCGCGGAAATTTTATAACGAGGAACCCGAGCGTTTCAGGCGGCCCGAGCAGGTGAGGGTCGACTATGTCCGCATCTCCGCCTTGCCGTTCATTCCGCGCGTCCGTGTCACCGACGATGAAATCCAGGCCTACTACGACGAGCATCTGACAAACTACGTGATAGAGAGCGATACCGATGCTCCTGGCGAGGATACAAACCTATTTGGGCGTTTGACACGCTATCGGCCCCTCGAAGAAGTCAAGCAGGAGATTTCCAACCTCCTCCTCGAACGGAAGGCCATGGACGAGGCGTACGAGACCGCGATGAATTTTGTTCTGGCCCTTACGCCGGACCGCGATGGCCGGGCCTTTTCTTTCGAAGAGGTGGCGGCCCGGTTTGAACGAACGGTTCTTTCTCTGCCGCCATTTGCCCTCAACAGCTCCCTCGAAGGGATCCAAAACCCGCGTGCCTTCCGATCGGCCGCATTCGAACTAGCCGAAGGCCCGGAGACCTACTTCAGCAATCCCATTCGCGGCAGCAACGAGGTCTATATTATCGCCCTGCGCGAGCGGATCCCCTCCCGCATTCCTTCGTTTGAAGAGATACGGGACGAGGCGCTCCGCGCAGCCCGCGCGAAAGCCATCCGCGACGCATTGATGGACCGGGCTAAATCTATACGAGAGGAAACGGAAAAGGCCCTCGCCGAAAAGATTTCGTTCCGCGATACGCTCGCTTTTTACAATCTCTCCGTGAAAACCACGGGCGTCTTCTCCGCCACGACGGATTTGGATCTTGGCGATGAGGACCTCGAGGACCTTGTTGAATCAACCGTGATGTTCTTGAACCAAGGCGAGATTTCCGAACCCCTCTGGGTGGACGATGACATTGTCCTCGTTCATCTTGCCATGCGCAAACCCGCAGAGAATGTCAGTTACGAGGCCATGCGCCAGCAGTTGGCCGACAACATTCGCCGACAACTGGGTCGTCAACAGTTCGACGGATGGCAGCAGCAGCTTCTTCGCGCGGCCAACTTTCAAGACAACCAAAGGAGACAGGCCGAGGAACCGGAGGAGAACGTCGAACCCGTGGAAGGATAATTCTGTTGCATCCGGCATCGGAGCATTCCACTCTCTAAGTCCGTGTCCGACAACGCTCATTCATTCACCATCGCCATCGCATCGGATCACGGCGGTTACGAACTCAAACAACAACTGATCCTGTTTCTTAATACACTCGGCCACCGCGTCGAGGATCTCGGCACCACCGGCAAGGATTCCGTCGACTGCGCCGTATTCGCGCGCGCGGTGGCCGAACGGGTGGCCGCTCGCGCGGCCGAATTCGGGATCGTCATCGACGGTGAGGGGATTGGCTCCGCAATGGCGGCCAACAAGGTTCCGGGCGTGCTCGCCGCCGCATGCTACAACGAGCAACTTGCCCGGAACGCGCGCGAACACAACGGCGCCAATGTTCTCGCGATTGGGGCAAGAATGATGGACCTCGCAACGGCCAAACAAATTGTGAACATATTCCTAACAACCGAAGGCTCAGGAGATCTTCATCGTGAGCGCGTTCAGCTATTCCGCGATATCGAGCGCGCATACATGAAGCCATCGGGCGGCGCGATGCTATCCGGCGACAATATCCAGCGCATTGCCAATCAGGACAAACCGCATGTGAATTCCGCCTCACGGCCCCCTGAGATCTCGCACCCGCTGCCTCCGGAAAAAATAGCCAAACTCATCGACCACACCCTCCTCAGGCCCGAGGCCACCCCTGCAGACATCGAGCGCCTGTGCGACGAGGCGCGAAAATACGGTTTTCATTCCGTCTGCGTGAATTCAGCCTATGTGAAACACGCCAGCGCCCTGTTGAGGAACAGCGGGGTGAAGATTTGCTCTGTCGTTGGCTTTCCGCTGGGCGCCACGGAGCCTCAGATCAAAGCATTGGAGGCGCAAAAGGCCATTGAGGACGGCGCCTCGGAAATTGACATGGTGATCAACATTGGCGCCCTGAAAGCCCGGGATGATGAATTTGTGGTTCGCGACATCCGCGGTGTTGTCGAAAGTTGCCGGAATGCGCGCGCTCTCTGCAAAGTCATTCTCGAAACCGCCCTGCTCACGGACGAGGAAAAGGAGCGGGCCTGCCGATTGAGCATGAAAGCCGGCGCCGACTTCGT
This sequence comes from Kiritimatiellia bacterium, assembly GCA_025054615.1. Taxonomy (NCBI): domain Bacteria; kingdom Pseudomonadati; phylum Kiritimatiellota; class Kiritimatiellia; species Kiritimatiellia bacterium. The sequence goes on along the minus strand of JANWZO010000009.1, from coordinate 30,422 downwards.
GAAGACGTCTACCGGTTTTTCCAGCGGCGGAGCCACACCGGAGGATGTCGCCCTTCTGGCTCGCCTGGTGGCGCCGTGGAGAATGGGCGTGAAGGCCTCCGGCGGGATCCGGACCTATGCTGACGTTGTAAAAATGGTCAACGCCGGAGCTACGCGCATCGGATGCTCGAACAGCGTGAAGATCATGGAAGAGGCGCGAACGGGGATCTCCCAGACGCATGGCGGAGAGGGATACTGAGGTGCGTGGTAAAATTCCGCCCTTAGATGAGGTCCTCTCATGGCGCGCTCAGGGCGCCAAGCGTTTGTGACAGCCTGCAGCCGCAGATAATTTCGTTTATGAGCACTGCGTTCAGGGCCTTTTAGCTGTCATACCCCACCTACCCAAGCTTTACACTGAAATCGCACCTACGACGGACATGAACCGGCTAACCAATGTCCCCCTGAAAACTGGCACCGGATCAGCGGGTGGGATCGGGATTATTCATAGGTTCCTTACCCATCGTATCGGAAGAAGGAACCGATCACTGAAAAAATGATCCGGCAGTCCAGGGTCTCGGAGACTACTTTCCTGCGGTCGATGCTCTTGATGCGGGGTAGACCAAGTGCGTTTTGGGACTCGACGGGGAAAATGGACTGCGGCAGACTTATGTCTAATTCGACGCGCCGGTTCGATCGGTATTGTCGGGATCATCGACATACGACCTCGGTTGAGTTATGCGAATTTTTCTGATCGTTCTCGATTCCGTCGGGATAGGACACGCACCGGATGCGGCTGACTACGGAGACGAAGGAGCGGCGACACTCCCACACATCGCCGAAGCGATCGGCGGGCTTTCGTTGCCAACCTTTGAGAGGCTGGGTCTGGGCAACATTCCAGCCCTGACACCGCGCCCCGTGGATATACCGGGGCTCAGACCCTCAAAACAGCCGCTCGCATCTTTTGGCGCGATGCAGGAAATGTCGCAGGGTAAAGACACAATCACCGGCCACTGGGAAATCGCCGGGTTGTTGTTGCGTCCCGGGTTCACCCTCTTTCCGCCCGGCCCACCGTCATTTCCGTCCGATATTATCGAACCTTTTGAACGTGAAACGGGCCGCAAGGTGCTGGGCAACAAATCCGCGGGGGGAACCGGAATCATCGATGAACTGGGAGAACAGGCGACGCGCGAGGCCTGCTGGATCGTCTATACCAGCGCCGATTCCGTCTTCCAGATCGCGGCGAACATCGACGTCATCCCGCTTGGGGAGCTGTACCGCGCTTGCGAAATTGCGCGTCGACTGTGCGATCCATATCGGGTGGGGAGGGTTATCGCGCGGCCGTTCCGCCGAAAAAATGGTTCTTTTTATCGCACGGAGGACCGGCGCGACTATGCCTACAAGCCGAGCGAAAAGACCATCCTCGAACGCCTGCAGGAGTCCGGAATCCCCGTTTATGCTGTTGGGAAAATCGAGGATATTTTCGCCCATCGCGGCATCTCAACGTCCGACCATACCGGGAACAACCGCGCGTCACAGCGGGCGGTGGAACGATTTGAACGCGAAATGAACCACGGATTCCTTTTCGCAAATTTTATAGATTTTGACATGATATTTGGCCATCGCCGAGATCCGCACGGCTATGCCGAGTGCCTGCGCCAGACGGACGAATGGCTGGCGACATTTATTCCGAAACTTGGGCCGGATGACACACTGATCATCACGGCCGACCATGGGAATGATCCGACATTCAAGGGCACGGACCACACGCGCGAAATCGTACCCCTACTGGTCTATTCGCCGGGCCGCCCCGCGCGTTCGCTCGGACTGAGGATCGGCTACTATGATGTTGCGCAAAGCATTGCCTCGGCCTTCGGTTTGCAGCCCATGTCGCGCGGCGTCTCGTTTTGGAGTTAAGTTGCCCGTCTTGGCCGAGGACATGGCTATCTTTCAAAAAATATCAGTTCGAAAATACGGATGACCATCCATGAAGTCGGCTCGATCCACACCCTTGGTTCCCCAATGGATTATTGAAAAAAAACGGGATGGCCTCGAATTGACGGAGGATGAGATACGTTTCTTTGTCGACGGGTATTCGAGGGGCGATCTGCCCGATTACCAGATGGCCGCCCTGGCTATGGCGATCTACTTCCGCGGCATGACGCCGAGAGAGACCGCGATTCTCACGGATGCGATGATGCATTCCGGCAAGGTCGTCGATACATCCGCCATCACTAGGCCGAAGGTCGACAAACATTCGACCGGCGGCATTGGCGACAAGGTCTCTCTCGTGCTGGCTCCCCTTGTGGCGGCCTGCGGTGTTGCCGTTCCTATGATTTCGGGCCGGGGCCTCGGAATAACTGGCGGAACGCTTGACAAACTCGAATCCATCCCCGGCTATCGGACTAACCTGTCCGAAACTGAATTCCTCGAGGTCGTGAAAGAGGTCGGCTGCTCCATCATCGGGCAGACTCGTGAATTGGCCCCGGCGGATAAGAAGCTTTACGCGCTGCGCGACGTCACGGGCACCGTTCCATCGATTCCGCTGATAACGGCCAGCATCATGTGCAAGAAGCTTGCAGAGGGGATCGATGCGTTGGTCCTCGACGTAAAGGTCGGAAAGGGCGCGTTTATGCGTACGGTCGGCGAGGCCCGCGAACTTGCCCGCAGCATGGTGCGCGTCGGAAAAGCGATGGGTAAAGGCATGCGCGCCCTCATCACCGACATGAATCAGCCACTAGGTCGTACAGCGGGGAATGCGCTCGAAGTCCGGGAATCCATCGAAACGTTGCGCGGCGAGGGACCCAAGGACCTGACCGACCTCACGCTTGCCCTCGCCGAGGAGATGCTCCTCCTCGGAAAGGTGGCCCCCACCCGCGTCCAAGCTCGCAGACAACTTCAGGCCGCGATCGCGAACGGCTCCGCGCTCAGTCTTTTTCGCCGCATGGTGGAATGCCAGGGAGGGGATGTGCGGGTCATTGACGATCCCGGTCGTTTGCCTGCAGCGCGCTGGATGGTTCCCTATCCGTCGCCAACCACGGGATATGTCGCCATCGCCGATGCAGAGGCGATCGGCAAAGCGTGTGTGGTCCTGGGCGCGGGACGAACCAAAACGGATGACTCCGTGGACCATGCCGTCGGCGTCTCCGGCATCCGAAAAATCGGCGAGTTTGTTCGACGAGGGGAGCCACTCCTCCTCATCCACGCAAACGATGAACAACGGCTTGAAAAAGCGAAAGAATTGCTGAAGTCTGCATTCAAGGTACAAAAAGCCCGGCCCCGACCTCCGAAATTGATTCTGCAGCGAATCTAAAGTCGGTGATCGGAGATATCATCCGGTGCTTTGTCGGCTCCGACTACTGTTATACCGGACCCGGAACATGGATCTTGGACGATGATTGACCGGAAAACCCTCGATCGGGCGCTTGAACATGTCCGACGTGAATGGCCCGACGCCCAACCCGAAATGGGGTTAATCCTGGGCTCGGGATGGAGCGATGTGGCGGAAGCCTTTCACAAGGTTGCTGCCATCCCCTATGACGAAATACCCGGCCTGGGCCGCACCGGTGTGGCCGGACATGCCGGCCAGCTTGTCTTGGCGGAACTCGCAGGTCTGGAAACACTAATTTTTCAGGGGCGGCGTCACTTTTATGAAGGGGTAGGCTGGACCCCTATCGCGCTGCCGATTTTTCTACTGCGCTCGATGAGGGCGAAAGGGGTTCTCCTGACCAATGCCGCAGGCGGAATCCGATCCGACCTGAAGCCCGGTACGCTGATGATCATCGAAGACCACATCAATTTTCTTGGTGCGAATCCGTTGGCCGGTCCGCACGATTCCTTCTGGGGTCCGCGATTCCCGGACCAAACTCAGGTTTATGACGTTGGGTTCCAGCGCCTCCTGAAGCTGGCCGGTCGCGATGCTGGTGAGGAGTTGGCAACGGGAGTCTACCTTGCCAACTCCGGACCCTCCTATGAAACGCCGGCGGAAATACGAGCTTTCCGTGCGCTCGGCGCGGATGCTGTCGGAATGTCGACCGTCCCTGAAGCCCTGCTGGCCAGCGCATGCGGTTTGCGTGTTGCCGGCTTGTCTTGCATCACCAACAGCGCCGCGGGCATCACGGCGGGGCGCCTCAGCCATGAAGAGGTCACGGAGGCGACACGGAATTCAATGAAACGGATGAAACAGGTGGTTCTCAACTTTTGGAACGAGGTGGCTCGTGAAGGACTCGACCCGCAAGGCCGGCCTCACTGACCAGCCACACTCCGTGCCGGTCCCCCCCATCTCGTCCTCATGGGTCGAAAAACTTCTCCATGCGGCTGCCGAAGTTTCCCGACGAGCCTACGCGCCCTACTCCAAATTTCAGGTTGGCGCAGCCCTCCTGACTCATAGCGGAGAGATCATAACCGGTTGCAATGTCGAAAATGCGTCCTACGGCCTGACGAGCTGCGCCGAGCGGAATGCCGTATTTCACGCCATTGCGGGAGGGCACCGTCGCTTCAAAGCTGTGGCGATTGTGTCCAGCGGAAAACGGCCGCCTTATCCCTGTGGAGCTTGCCGGCAGGTCCTCGCCGAATTTGGAGGACCGTCCCTGTTGGTGCTGTTCGCCCCCCGCAGAAGCCTCCACCGCTACGAGTGGGGAACCTTGGCGGAACTGTTACCCAAATCGTTTCGTCTCTGACATAAACGACGGAATCTGCCAAGCGGTGTCGGCTTAGCGGTCTGGCTCCGTGGTGCAGCGGAGTTGCGTAAGCTCCGGTGCCGGCGACGATCGATCCGATCGCGTCAGACTCGGAAGCCGGGCGGGATCACCGCATTCTTGGGTATGACCAGGACGCCGTCGCGAATCACGTACAGGGGGTGAGTTGCGTCTTTTTTCCCGTCCGGCGAAAGGTAGGCGCCATCGCCGATTCGCGCATTTTTGTCAACGATCGCATTTTTGATGTAGCAATCGCGTCCGATCCCGAGGGGGACTTCTCCGGGTTTAGGTTCTTTCTCGTAGTAGTCGGCTCCCATGATCACCGAGTGCTCGATGACCGAGCCCTCCCCCACGATCTGGCGGATTCCGATGATCGAGTGGAGAATTCGGTGCCCCGATATGATGCAACCCTCCGATAGCAAGCATCGGTTGAGATCACAACAGTTGATTTTCGAAGGCGGCAGATACCGCATATCGGTATAAATAGGCGCCTTGGGATCATAAAAATTGAATTCGGGAACCGGATCGGTCAGAGAGAGGTTCGTTTCCCAGAACGAGTGGATGGTTCCGATATCTCGCCAGAAGCCGTCAAATATGAAGCTGTAGACCTTGTGCGTGTTGATGGAGGACGGGATGATGTGTTTCCCGAAGTCGGGCTGGGTTCCCTCGAGGAGTTTAACCAGAACGTCCCGGTTGAAGACATAGATTCCCATACTGGCGAGGTAGCGCTCCTCCTTGTAGAGCGGGGCGCGAAGCTCGTCGAGCGCTGGAGTGTTGCCCGGCTTTTCGACAAACCGAACAATGCGCTTGCAATCATCGATCTGCATGATGCCCAGTGCACCAGCCTCGTGCCGCGGAACCGGCTTGGTGCAGATCGTGACATCGGCGCCGCTGTCCAAATGCTGGCGGATGACGTCGCGGAAATCCATCCGGTAAAGCTGGTCGCCGGACAGGATAACGATTACGTCTGGCTCCTCCTCGAGGAAGTAACGCAATCCCTGCCGGACCGCGTCGGCTGTTCCCTGGTACCAAGATTCGGAACTGGGCGTCTGCTGGGCGGCCAAAATGCGGACATATCCTTGGGAAAACTGGTCGAATCGATACGTTCTCGCGATATGGCGATGCAGGGACTCGCTGTTAAATTGCGTGAGAAGGTAGATGGATCGAATCCCACTATTGATGCAATTGCTGACCGGTATGTCGATCAGACGATATTTCCCCGCGATCGGAACCGCTGGCTTCGACCGCTCGAGCGTCAAGGGCATCAGACGCGTCCCCTGACCCCCGCCGAGAATAACACTTACTGCATGCATCGGATTCACCCTCTCGTTGCTGCATCATACCTCTAGAACACGCGACCCCAAGCACACGGCCGGGGTCGCGAACTGACTACATAAATCTCATGCCGCGGAGATGAATTAGGTCCCGCCGCCACCGCCTCCGCCGTTGCCACCACCGCCGTCGGTTCCCCCACCGCCACCGCCGCTAGTTGGCACCCCCCCTTCTTGGGCTCCTCGCGTGGAGATTGTCACGATCCCGAAGGCCCCGCGGGAAATCGCGTCCACTCGCGAGACGATTGGGCTGTTTTTTTCAATCCATGTACCTTCAAGGCGATATTGAACATTCGCTTCCGTAAGAGTGTACGTACTGACGGTTTCCACCACCCGCTGGTCCGTACGCGTTCGGGAGGAATTGCCCGTCGTCCTGACATTTCTGCTCAACACGCGGCCGGTTCGGTTGTCAATCACCGTGACGATCACGGTTTGTTGATAAAATGGGCTTGTCGGCGTACCGACAGTGGTGATTTCAGTGATGGTCGTCGTTTGGCCGTTATTCTCCGTCCTGGTCTCCGTCGTTTCCTGAACGTCTTCCCGGGAACGTTCCGATTGTGACTCATCCGTGATGATTCTCGACTCTGTTTTGGACTGGACATCCTCAACCGCGACAGCATGGATGATTCCAACAAATTCAACATCTTTTTGCGCTACTCCATCCTTGCCCCTCCAACTGATCTGGGCTTGCACCAATTCGGCCCCCGGCGGGAATCGACCATCACCGCGTGGTCGAGCAACCAGACCTGGCGCCCCGACGGTGCCTTCGTAACGGGATCCCTGGCTGTCGATGACCTCAACCCGGTTGCCGCTTTGACGGATCGTCAGATGCGAAATTGTCCCCGCACTCGTGCGGTCAACGGCCCGCCCATTGATGTTTCCGTAATAGACACCGGAAAAGTTGATGTTGATCCCCGCACCTTGCGAAGTATTGAGCGAGGGTCCATTTGAGGACCAGTCGCATCCTGAGCCCAAAAACAATCCCAGTCCCGTCAGAGCAGCCGTCAACGCCAGTGATTTGATGTTCATTCAGAGCTCCTTTGCGTGCACGTGCGGAATCTATGTTGATATAGTAGAAAATCGGACGCGCGGTGGTCAATCCGTTTGTCGATCGCAGACGCCCGCCCACGGCCCCGCAACGGGGGAACGCATTCTCCGCGACAATTCCGTGACATGGCTAGGGCGAGTTCGTGATGGACACCCGGTAGAATCTCCATTGCATCGGCACGTTGTCCGTGTACGAGAGCGTCGTGTTAACGCCGCTGGTGACGGAGTACAAATGCACCCACGGCCCCGTGAGCAAATTGGTCGTGGCATCCAACTTGTACGCCGCGCCATTGGTCGCCGTCCACCGAATCACCAAAGGCGAGCTGAATCCAATGCTGGTGAACAAGGGCTCCGAGAATGAAGACGAAACGGTGAAATTCGTCGAGACGCCCGGCCCGGCGAGGACAATCGGCCCATTGGTCCCGGCTGGGGTGACGATCTGGTAATTGCCCAGTGGGAGCAGTCCAAAGTTGAAGCCGCCGTTCGGCTGAATCTGCGTGCACTGCTGGTTGTGCTGATTGAAGTTCTGGCCGATCAGACAAATCGTTGTGCCGGCTGAGAGGCCACTGACAACGCCGCTGATGTCGTAGGCCTGAATGATTGCCACATCATCGATGTACCAGCCGCCCGCTCCGCGGGCATTGTAGCCGTCGCTTTGCAGCGTGAAGCGCAGGAACACGTTTGTGTCGTTCGCCAGGATGTCGAGCGGCACGATGACACGGCGCCACTCACCTGTCGTATTGTGAAGGTTGTTTCGATTCGGCAACACGGGCTTGACGGGGCGATTCACGCCCGTCACGCGATTGAGAATGTCCGCCGGCGTTTCGGGGCGAACGGCATCGATCCGAACCACATCGTTCGAGTCCGCCAAGTCGAGCCATTCATGGAAGACCAAGAAGAACGAGTTGGTACTGACATCGGTCGAATCATTGGACGGAAGCTTGAAGCTCAACAGCGGCGAATACAGTTCCATCAACGCATTATTCGGATAACCGCTCTTGAGGTCGGTGCCGTACACCCAACGGCCGCTGTAGGCATACGGCGGCGCCCCATTCGAGCCTATTACGCTGTTGTCAGGACGTCCAAGCTGCCACCGGTCGCGCGGGTCAAACGGATCGCCGACGCCGTGTCGGTGATACCACAACGTCACGTATTCCGGGCTGATGGCATCGACGCCAGCGGGGATATACGGCGAGTATTCCTGCAGGGTCCATTGGTCGCGGTGTCCCTCATACGGGAGGTCGAAATCGGCCGCGTGCTCCACATCCGGTTTGTCATGCCTGAGGGATTCGAAGTTGGCGATTACACCTCGGAACAGCGGATTGCCGTTGGCTGGAACGGATCCGATTCGCTTGAAGGCATATGGAATGGTTTCAGAAGTGCCGGAAACAATCAGAGCGTTGACGCGTGGATCACGTCCTGCGGTGGGGCCGCCCAGTTCATGCTCAGTCCCGTCCTCTACCATGTCAAAGTCCGTATCGCGTCCGGTTGGAAGCAGACCGCTGCGCCCGCCGAACAAGAACGCGACCGGACTCGCGCATGGAGGATTGTTATTCACCTGGAAGGTGGAGTTGCCGTTCGGATCGGGCACAAGTCTGGCGTTCTGAGCATACACCATCGATGCAAACGCACGCGGCGGCGGGCTAATCGACTGTTCACCAACCGGGCTGACCAGAATCCAACGCCCTTGCACATCGTCGAACACCCAGGTGTCGTTGAAGTAGGTCTTCCCGTCTGTGCCGCCGAACATCACAATCTTCTGTTTGTTCCCGCTAACGCAGTAATTGTTGATTCCTCGATTGTAATCGTAATCGCCGAAATAGATCATGCTGGCGCCGCCGCGAGGCTGCGGAATCTGGTCGTCCCGATACGTAGTAAATGGCGTCCACATATTGCTCTGGACGCTGTAGAACCAGAGATCATTCAAAGGCCGATGGTTCGAATCAAAGCCGCCAAACAGGACCACCCTCTTGTTCTTGGCGTCATACACCATGCTGTGGCCCCACCGCGGCGACGGCGCGACGTCAAAGACGCGCTGCGTCCACTCCACACGGATCGGGGAGAACGCGTTGTTGAAGACAATCTGCCCAACATGCGTGTCGCCGAGTACGTCATTTCCATCGATCCCGCCGAACACGACCAGCACGTCGTGGTCGTAGTCATAAACCAGACCCGCGGATTTCCGACCGGTCAGTTGCTGGGAGGTGAAGGTCGACTGGGCGCTGGCACTCTGCCAGAAGGGCCTGCTCTTGTACGATGGCACATAGGAGACGCGCAGCCGCGTACGGTCCCTGCGTACAACGCCAAAATTCGTCGCGCCCACGGCATTGATGACAAAGCCAAGTCTCGATGCACCCCAATTCCCATGCTGCAGGGCGGCAATTACGATCGAGGAGACATCCACTGTTACCACATTCTGGCCAGCCGGAATCACAATCGGCAACGGCGGTGAATTGAAATAGGCCGGGCTGCCGATTCGGACGCTCGGCTCCGTGGTGTTGAGATCCGAGGCATAATTCTCATCGGAAGCACCCGTCGCGAGTGTAAATTCCGTATACAGCGACGCGTTGATCGGCGCGGTCGGCGGCCCTTGGAAGCCGATCAGCAATTCAGCCGACAGGATCTTTTCGCAGGCCTTTGTCAGCGCGAAATCGGCGAACTGGAAGGCCGAGTACCCGGTCGGATTGTCATTCAGACCGCCACCCCCATCCAGATTAAGGAGTGTCGGGCTGTCACCAATCAGGAAGGTTTCAACGCTGCCGCTTTGCTGGGCGGCCGCAGTCAGATTGGTGTTTTCGTTGATAAATTCGGTTGCGCCTTTCGACGCCGTGGCCACGTCGGTGATCGGGCGCGGATCATCCGTCGACTTGTAGAAGATGTGGCCCAGCGAGTAGGTATAGGCCTCCGACCATCCGCCGAAGAGGAACGTCCAATCAAACGAGCGACTTTCCTGCCATGGACGATTCTTCGGCTCACCAAAGTCGTCGCCAATGCAATCATACGGTTGATTATCGCACGGGCATCCGCCAGCCTTCGTATTCCTGTAGCCGAACACCGGAACGGCCGCCGATTCGCTCAAGCCCAGGAAGAAGCCGGGCGGCGCTCCGTACAGGGGCGCCGCGCTGCGGACCCACATGTTCGATCGGATGATAAATTCCCAGACATCCTTGAAACGATTCACACCATCGCGGCCGCCGATGACAACGAGCTGACGGTTATCGAGGAGAATGGTGCCGTTGTTGTCGTCCTTGGGAAGCTTGGTCTCAAAGACCGGAATGTAGGTCATCGCCGCGCCCCATCGGCCTTGGGGAACCGGGCTGTTTGTGCTAATATCCACGCGTTGCCAATACGGCAGGTTGTTATCCGGGAAGGCTGGCCAAATGAGCTGCCACAGGTCATTGTGGGCGAAATCATAATGATTGGTCACTACCGGTACGTCTTCCCATTCAATGACATACCCCGCCAGGATCGTGCCGTTGGTGACCGCATGATAGAGCCCGGTCGGGGTCAGCGTCAGGTGGTTCACAACGCCTGCCACAAACGACGAGGCCGCCGAGCCGTGCGTAAAGGATGAATTGAAGAAGTAGAATGGCTCCCCGTTGATCCAGGTCCAATTGCCGGGCGATACACCCTCATTGACGCCACCAATCGCGATGTTCGAAGACGTGATGCCCAGCGACGGGAATACATCGATCAGTTCTTGGGGATCGGAGAATACGGCCAGTTGCCCGATGATGTTCGAGAACGGCGAGCCAAAGAAGGCCGCGTGCGAAATTTGAGCGGCGTTGAATGCGGCGTTCCACGTAATAGTCGTGATAACTAGCGCATATTGGCTCTCTCGCATGACCGACTCAATCTCGCCCCATTTCTCCGGCAAGGACACGCCATCCGTGAGCCGATCCTGGTCGGCATCTTGACGAATCGGGTGGCTCCGGAAGGCGCGGTCTTCCTCGCCATCGCCGAGTCCATCTCCGTCAGTATCCGGATTCCACGGGTGCGTGCTCAGGGATGTCGCCGCGGATGTCGAAGCATTCGGATGCAAATAGAATCGGATTCGATACTCCCGCAAGTTCCACAGTCCGTCGAAATCCGGATCACCGGACGTCCACAACTCGGTGTATCGGGTCAGGGTATTGCTTCCACCGAGCACGGGGATTGGATCGACGGGGTGAAGCCCGTACAGCGATTCGAATCCATCCGGCATGCCGTCATTATCGGAGTCCGCGTCGAAGGGATCCGTCGAGTAATCCCAGATGACATTCGGCAAACCGAAAACAATAGGATTGTTTCCGTATAGCGCGTCGCGGATCAGATATTCTTGAAGGTTCGTCAACCCGTCCCCGTCGGCGTCTTCGTCGCCATCGGTCGGATCGTAGGGGTTGAGGGATGGATTCCGTAGATTACCGTATCGGTCGAGAACTTCGAAGCCATCCGGCATCCCATCTCCATCGGTATCCCAATCGGTCGGACCATCCATCAATCCGTCGCCGTCAAGATCCCCGCCAGCCCACATCGGGAAGAACCCGCCATCCTGAATGCCATCGAGGTTCTTGTCCCACACTTCTTGTCCGTCGAGGAGTCCGTCGCCATCAGTGTCGTTGTCAAGCGGATCGCTCAAATAGACAACCACTTCCTCAAAGTCCGGCAGTCCGTCGGCGTCGGTGTCACGAAGCGTCGGGTTCGCCCCGGATAGGTATTCGCCCAGATTGACGAGTCCATCGCCATCCGGATCCTCAAAGGCGTCCGTCGGATCGAGCGGATTGAACCCGTAAGTGTATTCCCAGCCGTCCGGGATGAAATCGCCGTCTGTATCCGCGAGGGTCGGATTGGACGAATCGAGGGCATCCGCCAGGTTATTGACGCCGAGAAATTCTCGGATATTGGTCAACCCGTCTGCATCCGGGTCTTCGACCCCGCGAGCATGTTCAATAACATCGAGCTTGGCGATGGTTGACAATCCGTAAGCCGCCTCGAATCCATCCCACATGCCATCCGCGTCGGTATCCACGACATCGGGCCGACCATCGGCAAACACGATCGTTGCCGCGTTGTGGCCCGCGTTGACCGCAATGTTTGATGGGAACGACGCAACATTCGTAAACAGCATGATCGCCGGGTCCGGTGTGGGAACGGGCAGCACAGGATGGAAGACCGCTCCGACAAAGCGGTCTCCGTTGATGGACGCCGCGACCGTGCCGGTCCCGAAATAGTTGATCCCGTCCAGATAGCGGCCCACGAACAGGACGGGAACAGTGGAGGCATGCTGAATCGCATTCGTCGCCAGCGCAGACAGCGCCAGTGAACCTGCGACGCCATTGTAAGCTAGCTCGGCGCCATCGGCCATTCCGTCGCCATCCGTGTCAGCCAAGAACGGATTTGACCGGACATTGAACAGACGGAAGAGGTCGTATTCACCGAGGTTGTTCAGCCCGTCGCCATCCGGATCGTTGGCGCGATGGTACAGGAACAGGTTGGTGTAGGCGGAAATTTCCAGCGCGTCTCCTACTCGGTCAAAGTCCCGATCCGCTTCATACGCGATGAACGTCTGAACATTCGTGATGCCGCTCAGCACGGTGACGGACCGAACCTCAGAATGCTTGTACCCGTTTCCGGAAATCGAAATCAGGTGCGTTCCGGGCCGCAGGCTCGTCAGAAGCGCCGGCGTCGCCGGGACTTGACCCGCCGAAACATCGTTGGACCCCACCAGCACCCCATTGACGCGGATCTGAAGTCCGGAGACGGCATTGCCGTTGATATCGACCGCGCGCACCCAAACGAACCCGGGAGATCCCTGGGTTTCGTTTGTGGCGAACATCACATGCGCCATCGTCGCCGGCGCTACAGTAACGGATTTGGTACCCACGCGCAGGCTGCTCATCGTGCTCACGAGCGAAACATCATGGCGGCCGGCAAACACGGGAATCGAAGAGGGGGTCAGATTGGTCAGCAAGCGGCCGTTCAGTCGGATGAGGTACGAACCCCCATCCGCCGCAGAGATCGAGAGCCGGGCATTCGCCGCATTCGTGCGGAATTCCACGCGGATCGTTTCGCCCTCGCGAATGCGGACACTTGGGATCGGGAATCGGGCGACGTTGGTTCCGATGTAGATACGGTGGTCGCCCGGCGCTAGGTCAAAGAGGAATCGAGGCGCGACAGCATTCGTCAGCCAATCCGGTAGGTGGAAAGCTAGGGCAGCCAGGTTTGAGCTCGCCAGCATATTTGTAAATGCAGGTGTGCTGACCGAACCATTCCATCGCTGCGCGAGGCTCTCGTTGACCGTAACAACAGGCGCGCTAGCCGCGGCAACCCCTAGGCGTCCGTGTCCGCTGCCGCGCTCCAGTTCAAAGTGGACCCGAGCAGTTTGACCCGGCACGGGCAGGTTGACAATCCCATTCGTTGTTACCTGCTCCCGATTGGGAACACCCGGCCGGAATCCCGCAGCAAATGCGTAAGCGCCCGTGAAAAGCGGCCCGTCATAAAATTCCGCAATGTGGCTCGCCGCCTCGGCTTTGACATAGTACTGGCCGGCGGGCAGGCCGGTGATCCGGTAGCTGCCGTCCGCCTCCGTATATGCCTCGCCGAAAATGTGACCAGGCCGCACGAAGACATGACCGCCGAGGATATTTGTCACGCCGCCACGGCCGAGCGCTCGAACGACAGCGCCCTCGACCGCACGTCCGTTGATGTCTCGGACCCATCCGGCGATCGTGACCGCTTCATAAACCCGAACGTCGTCAACAAACCACCCCTTGTACTGGTTGTTGATCGCATTCGCGGTGAACAAGAAGCGAATTTGCACGTTCGTATGACCCGCAAACGCGCTCAAATCGGCCGTGCGTCGGACCCAGACCGATTGACCTTCTGCGTTCACATTGGTTACGCCGCTGCGTCCGGATGCCGTCGAGCTGACATTAATCCAGTTGGGACTGTTCACGCTGCGCGCCTGGAGGACGCAAAAGTCGGCGTTCGGCTCGGTTTCGTACCACTCCAGCCAAGACACGAAGAGGTTCGATACCGACGCGGAGTTCGTCAGGGTCGGCGCCTGCAAAGCCATCGCCAGACTGCCAAATCCGCTGTAGTTGGCGTTAAGATTTGTCCGCGTCGTATCGCGGGCGGCACGATAGGCGCCGGTCCGCGTATGGGAATCGAAGTAGACGATTGGATTGGTCACGCCGACCAAGTTCGTCTGCGGCTCAACGAACGAGAGGTGCCAGAAATTGAACGGCAAAGCGACATTGGGCGCGTAGCTCGTCCAGGCGTTCAGGGTCGGCGAGGTGGATTCAAAGGTTTCATGCAGCAGCATCTTGAAGTTCACCGCCGTTCCCGTCGGATTTTGACCCAGCTCGAAGACCAGGCCATCTGGCAGAAAACTGTTATTTGAATCCGCGCGTCGCGGATTAGAGCCGATCTGGGCTTCGAAGCCGTCGTCCAGTCCGTCGGCATCGCTGTCAGCCAGATTCAGGATTGTCCCGTTGACCAGCTCCGTCGCATCACCAACACCGTCGCCATCCGTATCCGGCGTCCGCGGATCCCCGCCATTCAGGTATTCGTTGAGGTTGTTGACCCCGTCTCCATCGACGTCGAGGGCGGCATCGTTCACGATCGGATTGAGGTTGTTAACGATCTCCCATCCGTCCGGCATGCCGTCATTGTCGGTATCAAAGGCGGTCGGATTCGGCCCGGCGGGAACCGCGATGTTGGTAATCGCGCAACTTGCCCCGCTGTTGAGCCACCACAAGAATTCATCGAGATTTGAAGCTCCATCGCCGTCGGGATCGGCGCCGGGCAGATTATGCGGAGTCCCGTCTCCGGAGGCGGCAGTTCGGACATTGTCCACACCGTTGTCCACCGGGTTGAGGAACACCACATTGGTGTTTGAAATGGAGATGGAGTTGGTCTTTGCGGTGTTGTTCGTTGAATAGGTCCACTCCCACCCGTCCCACATGCCATCTCCGTCGGTATCCCGCACGCACGGCTCGGTCCCGATGGCAAGTTCGAGCCCGTTGGGCAGGCAGTCGAGGTCGTTGTCGCCTGTCCCGGATACGGGACCCGCTGACCTCACAACGGTGTTCGAATCCATCAGGCCGCCCTGGTCCACCGCGCGGACACCGAAGCAGTACACGAGATTTGCCGTCAAACCCGTGACCGTAAAGGTCGTGACGTTGGTGACCGTTGCTATCTGATTGCTGAAGACGTTCCCGATATCGCACGTTGGGGTGACACCGCACGCGAACGTCTGAGTCCCGCGGAATATCCGATAAATGATCGTGGTCGAGGTATCATCCGAGGCGGGCAGCCAGTTCAACACAACATTGTTGTTCGTTCCCCCCACCGCCGTTTGCAGCCCCGCGAAGGTCGGCGGGGCCCGGTCACCGATGAGCGTGTAGGTTTGGACCTCCTGAATGTTGGTGAACGAAGGCGTATTGACAAATGTCACGATGGGCAGCCCGAAGCTGTCGATCGCCATGCGAGGCGCGGAATAGGTCTCGAAGGTTTTGGTGATACCGGGCATTCGCGCGGATCCGGCGATATCCGACCAGTTGGTCGCACCAAACATCCAGCGCCGGCCGAGAATGGTTCGACTGCCCGCGTTGGTGCCGCCCTGCCACATGATCGTGATCGTATTGTTGAACGAGACGCCAATCGTCAGATCGACGGGACGCTCGGCGAGGTTTGTCGCCGCGCTTACGCCTGGAAACGTTTGCGATCCGGCAACCGCCACCCACGTGCCCGTATAGCGAGCGGCATAAACTTGGAAGGACTCATAGATACCCGGAAACGCTCCGTACGTCTGAATCCACGCCAGCGCGAGGTTATTGGGGCCGGGACCGGCTGCAATTCTGGGTTTTTCGATGAATGGAGGGGAGTCGGGTGGGCTAATGTTGCCCCAGGCGGAACCCGTCCACTGCATCACCACAACGCCATCCGGATTTGTCACTTCCTTGAAGGCGACCACCGGGTTGCCGGCGCCATTGATGGTGAGGGACAACTCTTCCGCAAGTCGAGTCGCCGCCGGCGAAGGTACTCCGTTGGTATGGGAGCCGCCAAATCCGACCCAGTTAGTCCCGTCCCAGCGGGCGACGAAAACGCGGCGCAGATTGGGCGCCGCTCCGTCCTGCAACCACGCCACCACCGGTGAACCATCCGGCATTACCGCGACAGCCGGTCGGGTTGCATCGTAGCCATTTGTATTTTTGCTCACGCCATACCCGACAGCGGAGTTCCCGACCTGGACCCAATCGGTTCCGTTGAACATCCGGAGGAAGATCCGCTGGTTGGTGATTGCGCCGCCACTGCCCTGGGTCCCCTCTTCCCAAGCGACATAAATGCGATCGCCGTGTATGGCAATCGACGGATAATCAGAATTTTCGAGGGTCTTGCTGATTCCTCCGACGTCGAGCGAGTCACGAATGGCGTACCATTGATCCTCCAATCGTTTCCACTGATTGAGTTCGGCCGTATCTCCGAAGGGTCCCACCCAACGTCGGACGTGGATCTGCCTCGCCACATTGGTGGATCCGCCGATCGGGTCGAGGGAATAGGCAATTACGGGCAGCCCGTTGCTGTCGAGGGCGATAGCCGGGAAACTGCCGGCCGTCCGGCCTTGCAAGCCGATGCCGCGCTGGATCACAAGCGCGAAATCCTGGGGTCCCTGCGGAACCTGGCGCCCATATACGCGAATCGTGTACGTGCCCGCCCCACCGGGGATGGTCACCACTTCGACGTTATTGAACTGGTCGTATTCGACCGAGCTCGAGGAAGTGAATCGCCTCGAATGGACGCCGTCGGCGGCGAACTGATTGCCCCGATAAATCGAGCCGTTGGGAGCGAAGACGATCAGGTCGAGGTTATTGACAAGCTGGATGCCGGCGCCGGGCGTGCCGGGCCGATCGGTGTACGCGAGGACAACTTTGAGGCCGCCATCATTCGCGCCGAGCGTCAACTGATATGACCACAACTGGTCGGTTTGGAGCGGAGTGGTCTGCGACTGATCAAAGAGGATCACCCCGTCGCCCGGACGAATGCGCGGCCCCAGCACCGAACGCGCCACATCGATCAACCCCCAGCCATCGTGTACGATTTCGAGATCATCGTCCGAGGCCGGGAAATTATAGAGCAGACTATTCACCGTGCGCGCGCCAGCGACCAAAATGGCCTTCATCAGTGCGGGACTCGGCGCGGCACCCAGCGTGTTCGTCAAGTGCTGGTAGATCAACGCGGCCGCGCCGGCGCCCAACGGCGTTGACATCGAGGTGCCGCTCATAAAGGCGTAGTTGGTCCCGGTGTCCACATTCCCGAAGCGATAATCCGTGCGACTGAAATCCGCGGTGTATTCGTCCGGAGATGTTTCATGGGACTGGGCGGAAATGATGTAGGAGCCGGGCGCCACGAGATCCGGCTTGACCCGGAGGTCCGATGACGATACGGGACCGCGGGAGCTGTAGGAGGCAACCTGCCAATCCGAATCTGCCTCCTGCTCTGAAAAATAGATGCCGTCTTCCAGGTTGACGCCCATGATGTTATTGGGCCTTCTTGGCAACTCCAACGCGCCCATCGTGATCACGTTCTTGGCGTTGCCCGGCGAAAGGATCGTCCCCGCGTCCCCGCCCGTGCCATTGGAATTTCCGCCGCCATCGTTGCCGGCGGCAAAGAAGGTGATCAGCTCCTGATTTCCTGGCGTTGTCGGATCAGCATCCCGAACCAGGGCGTCCCAAATCGCGCTCAGGGCGCTGTAATCCGTCAAAGAGGGAACGCCCCAGCTATTGTTTGATATTCGGGCCCCTTGCTGGTGCGCGATTCGCGCCTGCTCGTTATCCGAGATACTGTTGTAATCCTCCAGGACCACCAGTCTCGCGCGGGGCGCCACACCGGCAAACTGATTGGTTCCAAAGGGCGGACCGGCGGAACCCGGCACCGAGTTCGCCGTCTGTGAAAGCGCTCCATTGCCAGCGAGGGTAGCCGCAACATGTGTTCCGTGACCATCCACATCCCCTGGTAATCCTTCCGTGTTGGGGCCCGGTCGATGGTCATAGTACACGATTCGCGTATTAATATTGGTGGACGTCGGCAGACCCTGCACGGCGCTAAAGGTCTGATGTTTGAAATCAATCCCCGTATCGGTGACAGCAATAATCACCCCCTCGCCGGTGAGACCGGGGAACATATTTCTAAGGCTGGGGACCCTCAGCCGCTCCCGCCCGAGGTCATTCATGGCTTTCGCGGGGACAAAAGGCTCCACCCATTGGACCGCTTCGGAGTGAAGCAATCCCATCACTTGGCCCGCCTTCGCCCGCACGGTCACCAGCGAGCGTTGCCCGTCGGTCGCCTCGCGGAGGACCTCGACGCCAGCCGCTTGGAGGGCCGGCCGCACATCAGCCCCCGCGAAGGAGAGTACGCTGAACGGCGCCGGCTCGTCGTCGGCGAGGGATTCGGGCGAGGCGAGAAGTTTTTCGCGCACCGCCTCGCTCATTTTGAAATAGGGGTGATAGGGTTCGATCACATAAATCCCCGGCAAATTCTGAATCTCCGCCCACTGCTCCGGCGTCGCCTTTACAGCATAAGCTCGATGCGGCACGTAGTGGTGTATCTTCCCGCCCAGAGCCTCGATCGCCTCCACATCGGCTGACGAAACAGGCCGGTTGAATTGAACGATGCGAACCGATGAATCAGCCGAAGCCCGGAATCGGTCCGGAATCTCCAGCAGCCGGCCTTCTTCGACCACGGCGCGGGTATCGAGAATCGCGCCGGAAAATAACAGGGCCTGGGCATCGTCCCTTCGCAACTCTGTCAAGCTGCGGCGGGAATTTGTCAAAATTCCCCTCGGAACAGGCACCTCACGGGGCGCTGGCGCGGGATCCGCTTCAACACCCTCCGATGAGTCCGATGGATCGACCGGCTGCTCGGATGTCAACCGGGCGTGAATGAGCCTGAGATCGTCGTCGCGCGTGCGCTCATAGACCAGTGCGCGGCTTTTGGCGAGCGCCGCCAAGACCTCTTCGAGGGTGGCATTGCTCAGGTCCGCGGTGACTCTCGCATCGAGCGCAGGATCGGCATCCAGCTTCAATCCGGCCAGGTTGCGAAGTTCCGAAAGAATGTCCGCGAGCTTTGCATTCTTCGCCTTGAGCGTGTACCGGTCGCCCTCACGATTCAGTTCAAACGTCGAAGTCCCCTCCGCGTTGCCGCCGCCGACTGTCCGTGACGCCCACAGGAATGCCAGAGCCGCAACAGCGATCAGCACCCCGATCATTCGCGTTGTTCTCACAGTCACCTCTCCGATTTTTCCGGACGCGGAGGCCGAAGCCGCCGGCGCGCCGGACTGATTCTGGTCAACTGTTCTCGCGGGCCGCCAGTTCACGGCGTATGGCCGCCTCTGTCTCCCGCAATTCCTTCAATTTTTGGAATACCGCGCGGCGCTCATCCTCCAAGGCTTTAAGCGCCTTGTTCGCCGCGATACGCGCCTCGAGTTCCTCCCGTTTCCGGAGAACCTGGCGCTCAAGCTCAACCAGTTCCTGCCGCAGCGCAGCGATCTCCGGATCGCCAAATTCGATCTGATGGCGCCGTTCGCGAATCTCCGCCATCTTCTGATTCATTCCCCTCTCGGTGGCCTCGATTTCGGACCGGATTTGCTCGAGTTCCTGACGGAGCTGCTCCGTCGCAATTGACGCCCCAGCATCCTCGGAAAGAGCGGTAAGCGGCACAACGCAGAAGAGCAAGGGTAGCAACACCCTAAAGAAACACATCGCAGGTCTCATCATGCTCGGATGCTGACGGTCCATTTGTATAGGCGGAATAACTACCCTGACGCAATTCAGAAATTCAGACCATTTTAAGCGACGCGCCGCATTACACGGAGCCATTCACGGCGCCCGCACCTGAACACGATAAAAACGCTGCGTCGCCGTGTGCATGTCGGTTATCGCCATCCAGACGCCGTTCCCCGGTAAATTCGTTACCCAAGGGATCCAGAGGGTCCCCGGCGACAGGTTGGAAGCGACCCAAACGTCGTACCAGCGGCCCGTAGACGACGAAAACATGGGCGTGGGGGGCGGCCCAGATCCCAAAGTGAATTGGAACATCGACGACGCGTTAAGCGGGTGAGTACCGAAAACATATTCCTCCCAATTCAGGAAACCGTCGCCGTCCGAATCCAACACGCCATCGTAGGAGCCGAATACGTCGAAACCAAATGCCGTCTCCCAATCGTTGGGCATACCGTCTCCGTCAAGATCCGGGTCGCATGCGCTGTCGATGCCGTCGCCGTCATGGTCCATGAACCAGTTGGCCACGCCGGGACAACTATCGCACGCATCCGCGTAACCATCCGCATCGGAGTCGACCTGAGACGGGTTGTAGTTCGTCGGACAATTGTCACACTCATCCCCGAAGCCGTCGCTATCCACGTCGAAGTTCGTGATGTTCGTGAATGCGGGGCAGAGGTCGCAAGGATCGCCCCAGCCGTCGGCATCCGAGTCCTGTTGCAGAGGATTGGCGTGAAACGGACAATTGTCGCACTCGTTGCCGCGCCCGTCCAAATCGCTGTCGGTCTGGGATGGATTATATTGGAAGGGACAGTTGTCCGCCGCATCGGCCACTCCATCTCCGTCGCCATCGCGCAAACGGACCAGAACCGACACATTGTTTGACAGGTTGGGATCCGGCGTTTCAGACGAGATTTCAACGCGATTGGTGATCGCGGCGGGGAGGGAACTGTGGGCCTGAACCTGAATGGAGACCCACGCGCTGGTATTCGCCGCTAGATTCGACGCCATGCAAACCACGGTCAACCCGCTGGCCGAACAGCTAAATACATCTGAATTGGCGGCGACAAATGTGACATTGGAGGGGAGTAAATCGACCATCCGCACCGAGGTCGCGGCGTCCGGCCCGCTGTTCGTGGCGCGTATCCAAAACGTCAAGTTCGAACCCGGCGACACGGTCACCGGGAAACCGGTTTTAATCACCGCAAGATCCGCCTGGCGAAACCTGTAAATGGTCACCCACGGGTTGTTATCGCCGACGGCGAGGAATCGACCGTCCCGCGACCACCGAAGCGCGTTGATGCGGGTGTAGGGCATCGGGTGGGTGATCTCCCCCACGAGCGATATATGGTTCGATGCCGCCGCATATTTCAGCACACAAATATTGTTCGAAGCTCCCAGCCGGGCATACGCGAGGAATTCGCCGTTTGGCGACCAATCCAGCGCGGTGACCTCGTTGGTCTCATCGGACACGGCCGCGATGGGCGCCATGGCGCCTGAGACCGTCGCTGTGTAGATCATCAGGTTCGTCAAGCCGGCAAAATTATGCGTCCCAACCGCAAAAAACGATCCGCCGGGATTCCACCGAATGGCGCGGAGTGTCTGCAAGGGGAAGCCGGCGGACGCGTTCAAACCCATCGCGCCTCCCGAAAACCCCAGGTTCATGAGCTGATTCAGGCCCGTGCTGTAGGCCCCCACCAGCATCTGAGTGCCGCCAGGCCGCCATTGCAGAGCATCCGGCATCGGTGAGTCGGCCAACAGCGGAAAATTCAGAGATGCCTGCAGCACCTGGGTCGGCGTCAAAACCGCGTAGGAATAGACGGCCGCATCGAACGAGGGGTGGTTGCTCACCGCCACCGCCACATAGTTTGATAAACCCAGCACCCGCCAGTCTACGCCTTTGACGTGCGCGCCAACCTCGATGGCGCGATTCGACTGAATGATCGTCCCATTCGTCGAGTGTACGAGCAAGAACCGAACTTCGCCCGTCGCCGTGTTGAAACCGGTGCCAGCCGCCAGAAGGTTGGACGAAGGGTGAAACCGAACCGACAAGACGGGCGATCCGATCCGCATCGCGGCAGCGAGCGAAAGGTTGGTTGGTGTTTGAAAATGAAGAATTCTTAATTCAGGATGCGTAACACCTGATGCGGATCCGACGGCCAACAGGTTGTTGGTAGGCGACCAGTCCAGAGAGAGCACCTCAAAATTATGCGGATAGACGGCAATGTTCGTAAAAACTTGCGCGTAGACCGACGCCCCAAACAGCGAGGCAACCGCCAAAGCTGCTAACACGGCGCTTCGGCTGTTTTTGCAACGAATCCGGGTTACGCAGGAGCTCCTCATGAATCCCCGCCGTCACCCATCTCGGCGTGCTCTTCCAAAACCGATCGGGGTATAACCTTGAGCGCATCGATCGCTGTCGCCTCGAGAATGACCGGCGGGGCCACTCCCGCCTCCCACGCCTCCTTCCATCGCGCCGCGCAAACGCACCACCGGTCTCCCGGCTTCAGCCCTGGAAATCGCCATTCAGGACGCGGCGTGCTTAGGTCATTCCCCACCGATTTCGAGAATGCGAGGAATTCGGCTGTCATTTTCGCGCAGACGGCGTGCAGACCGACGTCCTCTTCGCAGGTGCGGCAGAATCCGTCTCGAAAAAAACCGGTCAGCGGATTGAAGCAGCAGGGCTTCAGCTCTGACCCCAGCACATTTTTCTGGTGACGCGACTCGGGCACGCGCAAAGGTTACCCCGTGAGCGATGAGCTGTCAGCGGATATCTTGCTGGTGCTCCACGCGATGATTCCACTCTTCATCCTCGGCGGGATTGGCGTGGTCGCCCTCGGCGCGTTCCGCCGATGGCGCTGGATTCGAAATCCGTGGTTCCGCTCCATCCACGCGGGGTTGATGGGCATTGTGCTGCTGCAGGCGTTACTGGGACGACTCTGCCCCCTTACCGTGTGGGAACACGAGCTTCGCGTTCGCGCGGGCCAGGTGGAGCCAGGCGCCCCAAAAGCCTTCATCCCCTATTGGACGGAACGCCTTCTCTACCATGACCTACCTCAAAGCTGGTTCGTCGTGGCCTATGCGATAACGGCCGCGCTGATTGTTGGGTTGTGGTTTGCCGTTCCTCCCCGCCCCTTCAAAGGACGAAAAGACCAGATTTCGGAATCCTCTCAATTGGCAAAGTAACTCGGGACACATTGGCCCTCACCGCTGATTGGCGGAGAGGATGGCGCGTTTTTAGTCGGCCAAAGGCCGGATCTCGATCGGGCACTCCGGAATCGCGTTTAGAAACCAGCGACCGTACCCCTTCGTCTTGACCCGCGGGTCCAGAATCACCACGATCCCCTGATCCGTCTGTGAACGAATCAACCGCCCCACCCCCTGACGGAATTTCAAAATCGCCTCGGGCAGACTGTACTCTCTGAATGGATCGCCGCCCCGCTCCTGGATCCGCTCCATGCGCGCCTTCGCCAGAGGCTCCTCGGGAACCGCAAATGGCAGTTTTGTAATGATGACATTGCTGAGGGCTTCCCCGCGGACATCTACACCCATCCAAAAGCTGTCGAGCCCGAAGAGAACGCCCGCATGACTGTTCCGAAACCGCTCAATCATGTGACGGCGCGACAACCCCTCGCCCTGCACCAGCAATTCATAGCCGGCCGCCTCGAAGTCGCTTCGAAGCCGATCGGCGACGGCCCGCATCATTCGCTCGGCCGTAAACAAAACGAAGGCGCGCCCCCTCGTCTCGTGCACACATCGGCGAACCGCCCGGGTCACCGCCTCAAGATATTTGTCCGCCTCGCTGGGATCCGGCATCTGGGAGGGAATCCAGACCCTCATCTGCCGTTCGTAATCAAATGGAGACCCGATTTGTTCTGCGTCGCACCCGTCGGCGCCCACCCGTTGGATGAAATAGTCTAGATTCCCATGTACCGCCAGCGTGGCGCTGGTCAGGACGACGCTGCGGTGGGCGCTGAATAGCAGTTGTCGCAAAATAGGCCCCACCTCGATCGGGGCCGAGTAAAATACCGGCTGGGGACGGCGCGCACCTTCCAACTCAATCCAATATACGCTGTCAGGCAGACTCTGCGTCAGAAATGCTTCGAGCGACGCCGCCAGCTCGTCGCCGCGCCGCCGGGCAGCCGCCAATTCCGCCCGGAGGTCGAGATCCTCAAGCCCGTCGCGCAACACGCGCAACCGGGCCGAGAGCGCTTTCATCTTCTCCAGTAAGGCTACCTCCACGGGCAACGGTTCGTGGACGACGCGCTGTTTCCGATCCGGACCCAAACCCGCCCACTCCTTCACCCATGCGAAGAACCGGTTCACGTCTTCGCCCAGCCGGACCACCAACTGCGCCGCCGCGCTGTCCTTTAGAATCCCGAGCAGGCCTTTCCCCGTGTCCGGCACAAACAAACGGCGAAGCCAATAGTCAAACTGATAGCGTGAGAGACGAACGCCGAGGTGATCCGACGCCACGTTCTCAACCATGTGAGCCTCATCGATGACGATCGCCAGGAAATCGGGAAGGAAACCGCCCCTGCGTCCCTGAAGCGCAAGGTCCGAAAACAACAGATGGTGATTTAGCACCAACAGGTCCGCCGAACGCATCTCCCGTCGCGCCTTGAAGAGAAAACAAGGCGCATACTCTGGACACTTGTGCCCCAGACAGTTGCCCGGCTCCACATTGACCGCCTCCCAGACATCCGGGGGCGGCGGCTCCGCAAAATCCTGCAGCGAGCCGTCCGGCGTGCGGCGGCTCCATTCTCGGATGCGGTGCAGCTCCGGCTCGACGTCCGCTGAAAACAACTGTCGCCTCATCCGTTCCGCGCGCGCCAACCGCCGGAGGCACAGGTAATTCCCGCGCCCCTTCACCAAGGCAGCCCGAAAGTCCACGCCGAGGTGGGCCTGAAGAAACGGAATATCCTTGTAGATCAGTTGTTCCTGCAGGCTGATCGTATAGGTCGAAACAGCCGCCTGCCGGTTGCTCAACTTGGCCGCAAGCACCACCGGCACCAGATAAGCGAAACTCTTGCCGACGCCCGTCCCCGCTTCGACCGCAAGATGCCGTCCATAGGCCAAAGCCTCGGCAACCCTCAGCGCCATTTGACGCTGCTGGGGCCGAGGTTCATACGGGAAACCGTCCACCTCGCAGGCCTTCTGCAAACGCCCGCCTGGCCGGAAAAAATCGTCCACCTGCCGAATCAAAGACTCGGCATCGAAATCGGTTGGCGAAATCTCGACAATCATCGCGGAAGGTCCCGGCCAGGCGCAGGTCGAGTCGGGTTCGTCAGCCGGCGCGCTCGCCGCGGCGCCCCGCCCGTTCCCACCCCCAAATCACCCATATGCACACTTCATAGAGCAGGATCAGCGGCACGCCCATCAGGATCTGCGAAAAGATATCCGGCGGCGTCAAGATCATCGCAATCGTTAGGATCGCCACGATCGCATGGCGGCGAAATCGCCGCAAGGTCGACGAGCTGATCAACCCCAGACGGCCCAGCACCAGCAACACGACCGGCAACTCAAAGGCCAACCCAAACGCGATGAGGAGTTGCGTGGCAAAGGTCACATAACTCGTGAGGGTCCACTCCGCCGCGATCCCGAGCCAGCCGTGGAGCCCGAACATCGCGCGCAACGCGAACGGAAGTGTGAAGGCATACCCCATCCCAACCCCCGCGACGAATAGCAGCACGCTCAAAATCCCCACCCCGCCGAGGGCGCGCCGCTCCGCTGGCGTGAGAGCGGGGACAAGATATGCGCCCACGATCAAAACCAGGACGGGCGACGCCAGAACCAGCCCGCTCCAAAATGCGATCCTCAACGTCGCCGTGAACGCGCCCGCGACTTCAATCGAGCGCAGAAACACATCCGGGTTTTCAACAAGCCCTTCCAAGGGCCGTTTCAGGATCGCGAGGATCGAAGGCGTGTAAATGAGCGCGATAGCCATCCCACCCGCAATCGCCAACGCGCAGCGAATGAGGACCACTCGCAGATCCTCGAGGTGTTCCAGAAACGGCTTGCGCTCGTCGCCTGGGTCAGCGGGGGACCCGCTCATCGCCATCCTCCGCAGGTGGCCTCGGCTGAGGGAGCGACCTCGGTCGGTCTTCTGGACCCGTTCCGGCCGGCGGCTCGTCCAAGCCGGCCTTCATCACCTCGTCGCGCACCTCGTTGGCCGTGCGCCGAATCTGCTCAAGGGTTCGCCCGATCGTCCGCGCGATCTCGGGCAGGTTTTTGGACCCAAACAGGATCAGCGCGACGACAAGGATCAGCAGAACTTCACCGCCGCCCGCCGATCCGCCGAAGAACGCATATGCCACCATGCACTCCATGTGAGCACGATCCGATGGTCGCCGCAATGGGCGTCACGGCCCGTTTAGCCTCACCATCGTCCCACCGAACGCCAAACGCAGAACGCCGCCGGCTCGCGCCCGCGGCGTTCCTGCACATTGATCGATGTAGGCCGGAAAACCGTCGGCTACTGGAACAGCTTGAACTCAGCCCGCCGGTTCTGCGCCCAAGACGCTTCGTCATGGCCGAGTGCCACCGGCCGTTCCTCTCCATAACTCTTCGTCTGAATCCGCGCGGCATCGATGCCCAGGCTCACCAAATAAGCCCGGACCGCCATCGCGCGGCGCTCTCCGAGCGCCAGGTTGTATTCGTTGCTCCCGCGCTCGTCGCAATGCCCCTCGACAATGACGCCCACCGACGGATTACGCCGCAAATAATCCGCGACCGCCTCAATCTTTCCGCGCTCGCTGGGATTGATCTGTGCGCTGTCGAAATCGAAATACACAACCCCAAACTGGCTCGCAATTTCCGCCAAGCCCTCCGGCCGAAGCCCGAGCCCTTCCCCGCTCACGTCGGACCCGATCACGCCGCCGACATCATCAATGCCGCCCGCCGCACCAGCTCCGGCCTTCGGCTTCTTCTTGCAGCCGGTCAGCGACACGGCCGCGGCCAGGGTCAGCAACATTCCCACCTTCAACCACGTTTTCACTCTGTTCCTCCGCAAACGTTTCAATTCGTTACCACGCGTCCCGCACTCACTGGCCCGGCGCCCACACGGGTGAGGACCAGTCACCGGGATAGTCCGTGAGAACTAATGGCGGATCGCCCATGGTGTCAAGCAATACCACCTTCGATTCATATCGAATCGACCGCGCCGCGGCGAGATGCCGCTGGTTCGGCGCCCAACTCGGATCCTCATAATCCGCCTCGCCGCCCGTAATCTGACGCACCTCGCCGCTGCGAGGATCAATCACGCACACGCTCCACCGCCCGCCAAACAGGCTCGCGTACGCAATCAGGTTGTTCGACCCCCAGTCCGGCGCGACATTCTGCGATCCGCGCGCAGTCAATCTACGGGGCGGCCCGCCGTCGCGGCCGATGATATACAACTGTGGCGACCCGGCCTGATCCGAAACGTAAACAATTTCCCGCCCATCGGGCGACCAAGACGGGCTCGCCTCCGCCGCGCGCAGCGTCTGGGTCAGACGGATCGGTTTGCCCCCCTCCAAATCGCGGATGTAGAGCTCCGGATTGCCATCCTTCGAGAGAATCATCGCGATCTGCCGCCCATCCGGCGAAATCGCGCCACCCGTGTTCAGCCCGGAGTAGTGTGAAATGCGCCGACGCGCCCCCGTCGCCAGCTCGATCAGATAAATGTCCGGAAACCCTTTCAAATACGACGTGTAGACGAGCTTGCGCCCCCCGGGTCCCCAGTTCGGCGCGATGTTGATCGATTGGTCACGCGTCAACTGAACCAGGTTCTGCCCATCCGCATCCATCAGGTAGAGCTCCTTGCGGCCGGTCCGGTTCCCCACCAACGCGATCCGGCCGGATGCCATTCCGCGGCGGCCGGTCACCGCCAGCACGATCTCATCCGCCACGACGTGCGCAAGCCGCCGTACCTGATTCGGCTCCATTGGAAACCGCTTGCCGTAGACCTGCTGGCGCGTTCCGCGGTTGAAAACGACCGCCTGGACGCTACGGCCCCCCGCCTCTCCCGTCAGCGCAAGCTCCCCCGAACCCGCGGGCGCGCGCGCAAACCAGCCCGATCGGATCAAGTCATCCGTCAGGACCTTCAGGAACAATTGGCCGTCCGCATCCAGCGCCTGGTACGCGGACCAGTCGATCGATGTCTTTTGCCCCGCCCCCTTGACCACCCTCACCTGCGCCCAGGACGATTCGGTCAGGCACCCGGCCGCCAGCAGCGCCAAGCAGAGCGCGCCGCGCGCGGAGCGAAAAATTCCATGCTCTGTAAAAATGCCGCAAAAAATTTCCATGCTATGGAAAATCCTTCCCAAAAATTTCCATTCAATGGAAAATTTCCGGCCGGCACGCGGGCGTGCAAGAACCCGAGCGACCGACCGATGCAGCAGGTTGGGTCAGAATCCGGCGGCGGTCAACGCTGATCGCATCCGATCATTCGCCGACCACAAACTCGATGGT
Organism: Kiritimatiellia bacterium; assembly: GCA_025054615.1. Taxonomy (NCBI): domain Bacteria; kingdom Pseudomonadati; phylum Kiritimatiellota; class Kiritimatiellia; species Kiritimatiellia bacterium. The sequence goes on along the minus strand of JANWZO010000009.1, from coordinate 2,162 downwards.
GATATCCAGGTGCGGCTCGCGGATCTCGGGCGGCAGCGGGCGCAACATCGACACGCTGTTCAGCGCCTGCATCACGGAATCGTCCATCAGCCGGTTGCCGGACGGCCGCGTGAGCCGCCGCTGGGTCACCGCGCCATTCCGCAAGACGCGGATCGACGCCTCCGCGCGGAGGCCGCGGGCCACGGCGCTCGGTTGAATCCAGGCGGCATACATCGCGTCGCGAACGATTGCATAGTAGAGCGAAAGATCGTCGATCGTCGCGGCCGGCGGGCTCGCGGGGTTGAAACGGATATTTGCCTCGAGCAGCTTTCGGATCTGCTCAGGGGTCAGGGCCGGCTGCTGCGGACGGGGCGGCCGCGGCTCGGCGGGCCGCACGATCCGGTTGGTGCTAACCTGAATTTTCGGTTTCTCCGGCCTAGGCTTCTCTGGCGGTTTTTCGGGGATTGGCGAAGGTTTCGGTTCCTCCTTCTTCGGGCTGGGCGGCTGCGGCTTGGGCGGCTCGGGGCGAGTGACCGGTGGCGCGGGCGGCGGAGGCGGCACCAGCTCCACGAAGGTAACTATTTCACGTTTCGGCGGCCGGGTGACCCAGCGGACGATAAACGGCGCAACGACGACGATCAGCAGGAACAAGAGATGCCCGGCCGTCGAAATCAGAAACGCCCGCCTGAAGCGAGACGCTTCTGCGGATTCGGCCGGGCGCGGCGCGAGCGGGGCCCACGGCATCTCGTCTATCTCCGGGCCGGCGCGTCCGGCGTGGTCACCAATCCGAGGCGCGTCACATTCGCCTCGTACAGTGCGCGCATGACCTCGACCACTTTTCCGTACTGGAGCCGCTCATCGGCGCGGACCATCACCGTCAGGCTGGGCTCCGCCTGGGCGAGCGCCTTCATCTGCTCCCCGAGCTGCGACAGGGTGACCGAAACTTTTTCCAGATAGATCCGGCCCTCCGCGTCGAGCGTGATCGTGCGCGAAACGGGCGTGTCCATGTCCTGCGCGCGGCCCTTCGGCAGGTTCACCGGAATCCCCTGCTCGAGCAGCGGCATCGTGATGATAAAGGTGATCAGAAGCAAAAACGTCAGGTCGATCAGCGGGGTCATGTTGATTTCGCTGATCTCCCGGAGCGGCCGGATGGAAGATCGCCGGGCCATTGTCGACTCAGTCTCGGACGTACGTTCGCTGCAGTTCGGAGGTGAACTCGTCGGCGAAATTGTCCATCTGGACGGTCATTTCGCGGATGATCCCCGCAAGCGCGTTGTATCCGATCGATGAGGGAATCGCGACGAGCAGGCCCACCACGGTCGTCAGCAGGGCGCTGGCGATCCCCGGGGCGACGGCCGACAAGTTGGCGGAACCCTGCAGCGCCATTTGCGAAAAGGAGTCGAGCACTCCCCAGACAGTTCCCAACAGGCCCAGCAGCGGGCTGGCGCTAACGGCGATCGATAGGAATCCCATTCGCGATTCGAGCTCGAGGACCTGGTCGTTGCACTGCCGGGCCGCGGCGTTCCGGATGGTCTCCAGTTGAAGAGGCGTGAGGACAATTCGCGAATCGCTGCGCGAGAACAAATCGTTTGCGCTACCCCGGCTCTCGAACTCAAGGCCAAGCGCCATACAGGCGCTCTCATAGACCTTCGCCGGCGGCGAGTACGGCAAGCGTTGCCGACGGATAAACAGGCCGAGCGGATGTTGTTCCCGTCGGTACAACTCCAGGAAGCGGCGCGCCTCCGTTCGCGCGCGGCGGAGCTCCATCATCTTCGAGACCATCACCGTCCATGCGATGATGGAAAAAATCATCAGGATGATGATGATTAATTTGCCGGAAAGAAAATTGCTCTCCCGGAACGCGTAGATGAAATCAGCCAGCGGCAACAGCGGTAGCGGCAGCATATAGATCGGTCCTCATGATTCCTGATGGACCGCGACGTTACGCGACGCACCGGAGCCGGTCAACGCCTCGCGACTCATCTGTCAGACCTCTTGACCAATCTTCCTTTTCCGGACGGGCGGATTCCATCCCAACCGTGGAATAACGCTCACACGTCATACGCATCTTGAGGTGCAGGTTCCACCCCGACCATTGGAGGGCCGCCTTCCACGGCGTCCGCAACTGGAGGGACAGGTTCCACCCTGTCCCATACAGGCCCGCGTGGAAGCGGGCCCTCCAT